>DLEF01000017.1 GCA_002481545.1 Cyanobacteria bacterium UBA7753
ACCGTACTGTCATTACGAGGAGGAAAAAGGCTTTTCCGACACTCTGCCGAGCAAAACAATTAAGTATTGTTTTGCGAGAGGTAAATCCAGCCAACTTGTCATAAATTTGGGAATAAAGGGTAGTTTTACTTGGTATGTAGCGAATAAACAGCTGGATTGCCACGACAGTCAAGCCTTTGACTGTTTCGCAATGACACACACATTAACGTATTATTTCTTTTGGTAAATTTATCATGGGCAGTAATGCCCAAGCAGGGGAGGATGATAGAGCGCGCAGTTCGGCAGAATGCGGGCTCTTAGTGCCCTAGTGCCTTACTGCCTTAGTATCTCATATGAGCAATAATATAAATTTTACGTTCTATTTGTCTAAATTTATTAAGCTATATTACAAATTCTTTCTTTCCTGAAATATCAACCGAACAAAAAACTTTATATATATGTGAGGCAGTAGTATAAACATGAGTGATAAGTTTTCATTACAAAATCTGTTTAAAGCAGGTGTAACCCGAGAGCAGTTTATAGATAACTATAAACAAATCCAAAACTCGGGCGAAAATCTCGACGGGATTTCTTTGTTTAGTACTGAAATGAGTGATAATCAGATAGGGACAGTCTTTGATTTTGTCGCATCGGACAAGACAGGCAATGACAACGATAAATTATCAGACAATGATGTCAAAAAATTAGCCTCATTTGACGGTGATAATAAATCTATCAGTGACGCGGATTTAAACAAATTGTATGATAATATGCAGGAGGCTGTTAAAAAATCTTTGGTAACAACCAACCAATCGGATTGTGACACTCCTGTCATGACTCCTGCCGAGACCTTGGATACTTTAAAACTCTTAAGATTTACCAAAACATCTACAGCCGAAATGAAGAAGACTCAATTGAAACAAGAAATTGATAATCTGATGAACAAAAGCTCCAAAATTTCGGATGAATTGAAAAAAGAATACCAAGAAACAAAAACTAAAATTGCACAGACCGAACAACAAATAAAACAAAAAGAAAAAGAGGCTCAAGACAATCAGGAAAAATTGTTATCCGTAAACGAGCAAATCGCTCGTAAAAAAGGACAGTTAAACGGAACAACCGATGAAAAAGAGCGTAAATCAATCCAAAATGATATTGATAATCTTTCATACTCTGCGACGAAATATAAAACGTCTGATTCCGATATAGTGGCTCTTAATCAAAAGTTATCTTCATATAAACACAATATGGAAACCATTGCGGACAAAGTAGCCTCAACAGATTCTAAAACAGGTCAGGAGATAAAGAATAAACAAAATCAAATAAAACAGATAGATGCTAATTTGCAAACCGAGTTAAAGAGCATAGATTCTCAAATAAAATCTGCGGAAGATATGCAGATGAAATTGCTTATGCAAAGCAGTCAGGACAGTGCACAATATTCCGAAATCGCAAACGGCAAAGTTCCTGATGACGGGCATGTCGGAAAAACTGCAGCACAGGCTTTGTCTAATGCAACCTCTCAAATCGGAGTCCGAGAACTCACGGGACATAACGACGGGGCGGAAATCGCAAAATACAGAAACGGTGTAGACAATCATGCTTCGTGGTGCGCAAGTTTCGTCTCATGGTGTTATAAAGGTAATAATGTCTTCGGGTATCAGGCATCCGTCGGCGGTATAATGTCTGTTGCGAAACAAAAAGGCTTGTATTCGGCAAAAGGTACTTATACTCCTAAAGCGGGTGATGTTATGATACAGAAAAACGGTGCCTCTCATACGGGTATAGTCGAAAGCGTTGACGCTGACGGAACCATTCATACCATTGAGGGCAATTCAAGCAACCAAGTAAAACGCTGTACATATAAGAAAGGCTCAAGAGGTTATAATCAAATATCAGGATTTGTAAGAATGTCCGATTCGGAACAGGCATAAATCCCGTTGTAAAAGTACAAAAGATGTGCTAAATTGTACATGAGTATTGTAATTAAGCGAGGTTGAAAATGTTTGGTTTTGATTTAATATGCGGTATGCTTTTCGGATTAGGCGTTCTTTTGGCGTTCATACTTGGGCTGTTGATATATTTTATCCCGACATTCATTGCTTTTAAGAGAGAACACGCTCATAAAATCGCTATATTAGTTTTGAATTTAATTGCAGGCGGAACCGGTATCGGCTGGGTTGCGGCATTTATATGGGCATTTGTTGATAACAGCTCAAAAGAAAATAAATCAATCACGCAAGAGCTGAAAGAACTTGCGCAACTCAAGGAACAAGGCGTTTTAACCGAAGAAGAATTTGAAAAAGAAAAGAGTAAACTGCTAAATTCGTAATAAATCATATAGCATAAATTTTCATAATAAATTCGTTGAATAATTATAGTAAAAATTTTATCATCTGTTTACCCCTTGTCAGAAAAAATCCGCCAAAATACGCGTACATGCCTCCTTTTTTACAAAACTTAATACTTTTTGAAATCATGGAAACATGCACCATGCATGGATTTCCATGGTATGACAACATGCAAACCATGTTATAGTCAAAAATACAGCTTTTTTGTATCTCTGAAAATTAGTAATAATGCGTGCTTAGGTGTAATTTAAACACTTGTAATAATCGTTTACAAACCCCTTGTAATCGAGGGCTTAATCTATATAATGAATAATATGAAAGGGTAAAACCTAATGGACGGTTGGGAAACCGTTGGGATAGTTGATATTATTAAAGAATAATTAATTATATAATTTTGGAGGAAAAATTGTTTAGAAGTCGTGATATGGGTAGAGCTGTAGCTGTCAGACGTTGGACTACAACTGCGATAGAATGTTATAAACGCGGATGTAAATGTGAAGGTTGTTTTTATAATGACTTTTTCAGCGGAACATATCAAAAATGTCAGATGAAGGCGTCAGTGCTTGAACTCGTAAGAGTTATCGGTACTCCTGATGTCGAATTGCCCCAACTTATTGAGGACTAAGACTTTTAATTTTAAACGGTTTAGTGTATAATAAAAAAGGTAGATAGATTTACGGAGGCATAAATGCACATTCACGTTAACGGTAAAAACATTGAAATTACAGATGCTATCAAGGCATATGTAAAAGAAAAATTAGGTAAAGTAGCTAATCATTATGATCAAATTACGGCAATCGACGTACTTTTGACAGTCATAAAAAATCCTGCGGCAACAGGTAAATATATTGCGGAAGTTTCTTGCAAATTAAGCGGTAAGAATATCCATGTGGAAGTTTCCGAAAACGAATCAATGTATGCAAGCATTGATTTACTTGCCGACAAATTAGACAGACAGGTTAAGAAGTTCAAAGACAAATCACTTTCAGCAGGCAAAGCATCAATCCGTGATGTTGTTGATGAAAAAGAAGAACTTGAAACCGAAGAAGTTTAATCAAACAAAATTATTTAAAAAAGACCGCTCATCTTGAGCGGTTTTTTTGTTTGCTGAAATAAGCGTAGGATTAATTAAGACAAAATATTTATGAATATTTAAACATTAAGCAGCGTATTATCCCAAAAGTTATGTTCCATTTTTTCTTTTCTTTCGCCTCGCAACTAGAAAGAAAAAATGAACATAACTCTATTTTTCAATTCTTTATTTATTTGAAATGATTAAATTAATTCTACCGTATGATTACGCATTATGCATTATAAATTACGAATTATATTTACCCCTTCCCCATTTATTCTAATCTGTGCTAAAATATTGCTATGGAAAAGATAAGACAGATTTTAAACAACATATGGGCAAAAGCCTTGGGTAAGTGGAATAAGATGGATATGCGACAACGTGTGTATTTCTCTATTGCCGTTGTTGTATGTTTTGTTTTGTTATGGGCATTTATCACTGCGGGCGTTATTACCGCTAATTTCAGTAGAAACGCTTTGCACTCAGGCGCCGATAAACAGGAATTTAAAGTTTCCAGTATGATTTTGACAGAAACAAAAGACGGTCAAAAGTTCTGGGAAATCTTCGGCGAAACGGGTAAATACAGCAGTGACCATAAAGTCGCTAATCTTACCAATGTAGTCGGAAACTTCTATAAAAATAATCAGGTGGATATGAGTTTTGAAGCCTCAAAAGGTTTATACAACGAAGAAACTCAAGAGATTATTATTTATGAAAACGTGCTTGTCGTTCTTAAAGACGAAACGGCTGTTACGGCAGACAAGCTTGTATTCCATATCAAAGAAAAAAGGCTTGATATGGACGGTAACGTAAGAATAAACAGAAAAAATAAATTTATCGCAACGGCAAACAGAGCCGTTATAGATTCTAAATATTCACGTTTTAGAATAATCGGAAACGCAAAATCAAAGATTTACAAATAAGAAAAGGAATAAATAATGAACAGGAGAAAGTTTTTAATAATTATATCGCTATTAGTCATTTGCTTGGGGGCAATCGGTGTTATTGCGGAGGATTTAATCATTGAATCCAAAACCCAAACTTTTTCCGAAACCGACAGCAAAATAAAATTTGACGGTAACGTTAAAGTCCAACACGGCGATATAAAAATCCTCGGAGATAAAGCTGATGTTACGGTAAAGAACAACAAACTTGATACCGCAACATTCTATGACAAACCTTATGCTTTTGAGGTTAAAAACAATAAGAAAAGAGAAGTAAAAGCTAATATCTTGAAATTCTCACTTATAAACAAAGTTATAAGAGCCGAAGGCGATACACAAACAATCGTAACCGAGGGCAGAACTCCTGTAGCTGTTATCAATGCAAATGTTCAGGAATATGACGTAAGAACAAACGTTATGACTGCAACAGGTTCCGTCGCAATAAAATATAAAGATATCAATGCATATTCTAACAAGGCCGTAATTAAGACAGACAGCCACGGTGAACTAAAACGTATAGATTTAATCGGGCAGGCAAGGATTGACCAATCTAAGCACCACGCAACGGCAAACCACTTTATCTATGATGCCGTAAATGAAGAAATGACCGCGCAAGGTAATGCCGTAACAACTACCGTTTTGGATAACGGTAAAGAGTTCGTTATAAAAGCTAATTATCAGCAATACGGCAAGAAATCGGGCGTATACATCGGAAACGGTGCCGTTAGAGCTTGGTACGATGACTATTTCGCAAGAGGCCCGAAGGTTGTATGTTATCCCGATAAGGTTACCAATAAACCGCAGGAGGTTTATATGATAGGTCGTTCAACGATAAAAGAAAATGAAAAAGAAATAACCGCAGATAAAATCAAGGTTATTATCGAACCTAAAAACTTCCAAGCAGAAGGCAATGTAAGAACTATTATTCACCAGGCAGGCGTTTCTGCAGAAAAGGCATTTTAACGATGGAAAATAAAAAAACTAACGATATAAAAGAAGTAAAAGAAGAAGTTAAAGAAAATAAAACTGCTGAAAAAAAAGAAGAAACAAACCTTGATAAGGCTATTAAATACTATAAAAAAGGGGAGTTTCAAAAAGCTATAGATATTTTTAGTAATATTTTGGAGCACGAAGAAGATAATGCGGAAATTTATAACAATATGGGGCTTTGCTATTCAAATTTAGGGAATTTTGAAAAGGCTGAAAAGTCTTATACAAGAGCAATAAAGCTTAATCCGTTAATCCCGCAGGCTTATATAAATTTGTCTGATTTGTATTACAAATCAGGAGATTTGTCGGGTGCTATCGGTGTACTTGAGCGCGGAAGTTATGAAATGCAGGACAATTTTGTAATAGCACACCTTCTTGCAAGAGTTTACATAGAAGATTCCCGCTATGATATGGCTATTGTAGAGTTGGAAAGAATACTTGATGCACAGCCTGAAAACTATGACGCTTATTATGATTTGGGAAGAGTTATGTATGAGCTCGGCAATTATGAAGATGCTATTTCCAATTTTGAAAACGTTATAGAATACAAAGACCAAAACGAGTTTTTATATTATTATCTTGGCGAAGCCTATGAAGGAAACAACGAGATTGATAAGGCTATTTCAAATTATTTGAAGGCAAATGCCGTTAATACGAAATTTGCTCTGCCTTATAAAAGATTGGGAATTTTGTTCCTTGCAAGGGAAGAGTATGAAGATGCGATTGAATTTTTTGAAGATTATATCAAGCTTGATATTCCGGAGGAAGAACGCACCAAGGTTAACGAACTTATAAACAGAATAAAGAACAAAATGAAGGATAAAGCTGAAAAATAGAAATTACAAATCTTATTTTTCTGGAGTACCCATTCCCCTCAGTTTGTTTAATTAAAGTTAATAAAATTGTAAGACAAATATTGAAAATTTTTTGCATGGAATAACGTGTTATTTGATATGTTATGTTCCATTTTTTCTT
>DLEF01000064.1 GCA_002481545.1 Cyanobacteria bacterium UBA7753
TTTAATTTAGTATAAATGTAACATTAATGCTTTACATTTATAAAATTCTTTAGTAATATATAAGTATGTTTTTTGTAAAAAAGAACGGATTTATCCGTTCTTTTTTTTCAATAAGGATAGAATTATGAAACAGGAAGTTAACAGACACGAAATACTTGAGAAAATAACACCGCTTGTTGAAAATACGGCGATGAGATATGATTTAATCCCTATTGAAATTGATTTTCTTAAAGAAAATCACAGATGGTATTTGAAAATATTTTTATATTCGGCAAAACGCGGGGTTACTCTTGACGATTGCGAAAATGTAACAAGAAGTCTTAACGATTTCTTGGATGAAATTATCCCTGTTAAATACTATTTGGAAGTTTCTTCCCCTGGGTTGGAGAGAAAGTTCAAATCAGAAAAAGAGTTTGAAATATTCAAGGGTAAACGTGTAAGTATAAAGTTAAAACAGCCTTTAGAAGGTGAGACAGAAAGAATATTTAAAGGCGAAATCGTGGATTGGAACTCTGATAAAGGATTAACATTCTTTAGGTTTGATGATGCAAAAGAAATGCTTATTCCAAAAGAGAATATTCAATCCGCTAAACTATATGTAGATTAAAAATAATAAAGAAAGGACATAAATATGATTAAAGTAACAGGCTTATACGATGCGTGTGACGAACTCGAAAGAGAACGCGGAATATCCAAAGATGATATTCTTAATGCCTTGAAAGATGCAATGGTTGCAGCTTATAAAAGACACATGCATTTGAAAGAAGCAGAAAATATTGAAGCTATTTTAGTTGAAGAAACAAGCGAAATCGGTATATTCAAAACAAAAGTTGTTGTTGAAGAAATAACCGATCCTGAGACTGAAATTACTTTAGAAGAAGCAAAAGATATTGATGAAGATGTAGAAGTAGGCGATGAAGTTAAAATCGAAGTTACTCCTGAACAATTTGGCAGAATCGCTGCTCAAACCGCTAAACAGGTGCTTACTCAAAGAATCAGAGACGCTGAAAGAAACAATATTTTGAATGAGTTCTTGGAAAAGAAAGGCACTTTGACAACAGGTATTATTCAACGTGTTGAAGGCAGAAACGTTATCGTAAATATCGGTAAAACTGATGCTATTATGCCTCAAAGAGAACAAATTCCGGGGGAATATTACAAACCGGGCAACAGAATCAGAGTATTCGTTTTGAACGTAAAAGAAACAAGCAGATTGCCTCAAGTAATCGTATCTCACGCACATGCAGAGATCGTAAGAGAACTGTTTGAACTTGAAGTTCCTGAAATTGAAGACGGTATTGTAGAAATTAAGTCTATCGCAAGAGAAGCAGGCTATAGAACAAAGATTGCCGTATGGTCAAACGATGAAGAAGTCGACAGTGTCGGAGCTTGTATCGGACCTAGAGGCAGTCGTATTCAAACAATCGTCGGTGAATTAAAGAATGAAAAAATTGATATCGTTCGTTGGTCACCTGATCCTGTTGAATATATTGTAAACGCTATTGCTCCTGCAAGAGTTGTTTCAGTTGATATTATGGCTGATGATGATGAATCTCACGAAGCTATGGTCGTTGTTCCTGATGATCAATTGTCTTTAGCAATCGGACGTGACGGTCAGAACGTTAGATTGGCTCATAAATTGACTCAATGGAAAATTGATATCAAGAGCGTTTCTCAAATGGAGCAAGCAGAAGCTGAGAACATGAAAGAAATGGAAGCTCAAGAAGAACAAGCTGTTGAAGCGGCTGAAGAAGTTGCAGATGATGTTGAAGAAGCTCATGATGAACTTCAACAAGAGATTGAAGAAGAAATGAATCAACAAGCAGTTGATGAAGATGATTTAGTTTCTGAATCTTCTCATGAAGAAACTTCCGAAGAAGAATAGTATAAACAATTATCTTATACAAATAAAAGAGATGTCCGAAAGGGCGTCTCTTTTTGTATAAAATAGGTATATGATGAAAAATATTATTTTTATTTGCTATGACTAACCCTCATCCTGCATTTGTACGGCTCCTTTGTCGCCTACAACTGCTGTCCTTCCCCCATAGGTGGAAGGGCTCACTCATTATATTTACCCCCCCCATATAAAATAAAAAACCGCTGGGAAAGCGGCTAATTAAAAAATAGGAAAAATTATAGGGAAATTTATATGAAAAATCTTATTTAATAGTCAGTCTTTATTAACTGAATATTTTGAATGTCCTTTCGACGTTATCTTTTGCTACGTTTTGAAGAGTTTCAAGCTCTGTCTTGATAGCGTTACGTTCTGTCTCAAGTTGAGACAATTCGTTATCGTATCTCTTATCTTTAGCGTTGATTCTGTTCATATCAGCTTCATATTGAGCTTCTGTTTTCTTCAACGATGTTTCATCAGATACTTCATCAATCTTTGTGGATGATGACATGCTCGTGTTTTCAAACACTTTGAATGTGTAAGCATTGCCATCTGTATCAGCATCGTTTAATCCGTGGTTATCTTTGCTGTTATTATCATGAGTATATACTATTTTACCGTTTGCTTGGTCATATGAGTAACCCAATTCGGAATCTGATTTTTGCTGCATAATTACAACCAATCCTTCAGAAACCAAAGTTGATAACAATGTGTAAGAATCACTTGCGGTTACATTAATATTTTGTTTCTTTAATTCATCTTCAACTTGAGCTAATGAATTACATACAGTTCCGTTAACATTAAATAAGAATCCTTGGTCTGCTAATTTTGTGAAAGTAGCATCATCATATACGAAACTGCCGTCGTCTTCGACTTTTTTATATTGAACTTTAGTAGCATCAAGTGCAGCCAAGTAATCTTGGTATACACGATCGGATTCATTCGCAAGCTGTAATTTTTGAGCTTGGATTTTTTGCGCATTATATTCTGTCGCATGTTGTCTTGCGGTCAGTGATAATAAACGCACTTGTGTTGCGGATAAACCCATTTATTACTCCTTAGTTCTTTTCCTATACTCTTAATTACGGCATTTTTTACGATAACTTTAGACTTTTGAACGAAATATTTACAAAAGTTTACATAACCTTGAATCTACATATGATAAAATTCATACGTAAATATTTGTAAAATTTTTAGAAATTAAAACGCAAAAATTAATATTTACGGGAATTAAACTAAATGTTAGTAACAGTTAAGCATTAAACTTGAGTAATTATACTTGTTGTGGTAATATAGTGTAGTTGAAAAGGAATATTAATGATTAAACTTTACCTGACAACTGAACATCATTCACATAGCAACCCGAAGGGGCTGTGGATTTTGATGTAATCAGTTTCCGCTAAACAGCTTTCTTCGGGATATTTGAAGTCAGCTTTTAGTCAAGGAGAATCATTAAATGTCATTATTAATAAATACAATTTCCGCCATAGGAAATAATAGCAGTTTATACCCCTTGCTCGTACGTGATTGCGGGATAGAGGCCCCTACCAAAATTGCTCAAAGCTATAACCAAAATGCTAAAGAATCAAAGGTTATGGCAAAACACTCCGCACGTGAACGTGCGATTGATGAATACGGTGCATCTGCTATTTGGCTCGGCGGTATTCCTTTAGTTGAAAAAATTGCTAACAAAATAATAGATAAAAAAGGCTTGTCTTCTAAAGTTAATTTTAAATTGCTTGACGATAACAAAAACGCAATGAGTGAAATCGACAAGAGACAACAGGGCGTTGATATAAATATTGATAAATTCACTAAAGCAGATGCGGCAGATGATGTTAAGGCTGCAGTAGAGGATTTAAAGAAAGCAAAAGCAAATAAAGGTTTGTTGAAAAAACTTACGGTTGGAAAATACACGGCAGCTATAGCCATTCCTGTAGCATTGATGGGCTTTGTCCTTCCGAAAGCTAACTTTGCTTTGACCAGATATCTGTTTAATAAAGATGTACAAAAAGGGCTAATCCCTGAAAAATATATACACTCCAAAGATAGCAAATCTAATAACAAAAATATTACCACAACAAATAAGTCAGAAAAGAGTGTTGAGACGGAGTATAACAGGTTGAACCTCGGAAACTCCGCTCAATTCTCTTCTCTGAACTCATTTAAATCTCAAAATAAGAAGAACCCGTCATTTACTGGGTTTGCGTCATTTATGACAGGTCTTACCCAACAACAGAAAATGGCGATGACGGACGGAGGTTTAGGTGTCGGTCGTGTTGCTACTTCAAGACGTAAAAATGAAGCATATGAAAATGCTTTCAGAGTACTGGGTATGATGTATCTTAACTTTGTTGCTCCTCATCAAATAGACAAGGCTTTGGACAAAGGTATAAATAAAACCTTCGGCATAAATCCTAGCCTTGATCCTAAAATTATTGCTAACAAAAGATTTTTGGCAAAAGTTAAGTATAACGAACTTAAACTCCCTCAAAAACAAGAAGAAGTAATTGACTTTATTGACAACAATCCGAAATCACTGTTCTCGAAACTTGTTGAAAAAGAAGGCGACGTTAAGTTCTTAAAATCAGGTTCCAGAGATCCGAGAGCTTATGTAGATACTGAAAAAGTTTTCAAGTTCGCACAAAAACTGCAAAACTTTGGTGACAGTGCAAGAGCATCAGGAAATGTTGCAAAATATGCTAAAAAGGCACTAGGTGCTAAATCTGCAAGTATACTTGCTAATATCGCAATAAGCAGTACACTTCTTGCAGTCGCTCTTCCACAGGCTCAATTTTTGCTCAGAAAATTTATTTCAGGTTCAAAAGTAGATCCGGGACTTATGCAATAAAATATTATAAATCATGCTAATCAACGAGTAGGTCGGATTTACTAATCCGACAATATATAAATATTGAAATTCCTATCGGCATATTATTTCCTACTTACATGCCACATAAAAACATTAATTTGTTATAGAATATAATTATGTTATCAAATAAAGTATTTCAAATGTTTATAGCAGGTACGGGTGCAAATATGGATTATGCGCTAAACCAAGGACTTGGCGGAGTTATCTTCTTTAAAGATGATATTAAAACTGCAGAACAGTTTAAAACATTGATATCAGATATAAAATCAAAATCAAAAATGACACCGTTTTTGTCGATAGATCAAGAGGGCGGAAGAGTTGAGAGAACTGAAAATATACACCCGAAGAAGTATCTGTCACAAAAGTTTGCTTATCAAAAAGGAGTTGAGTTTTTATCTAATCAAACTGATGAGATGTTATCGGAGTTAAAAGAGTATGGGATAAATATGAATTTTGCTCCATGCTTGGATGTTAATTCTAATCCTGATAATCCGATTATAGGGGAACGTGCTTTTTCTGATAATGCTGAGGCTGTATGTAACGGGTATGATATTGTGACACCCGTATATAAGAAATATAATATTATCCCTGTTATTAAACATTTTCCCGGACATGGCGATACTGCCGTTGATTCCCATAAGGAGTTACCTGTAATTGACATGCCAATGTCTGATATGGAGCATGTACATATAAAACCGTTTAAACATGCTATTGATAATGGTGCGGAAGTTACTATGGTAGCTCACCTTTGGTGTAAATGTTTTGACAAGGTCGAGACTCCAACTTCTTTAAGTAAAAGCTGTATTGATTATTTAAGGAAGGTATTAAAATTTGAAGGTATTGCAATCTCTGATGACATGTTTATGAACGGTGTTGCTAAATATGGCATGACAGAAGCTGCCGTAATGGGTATAAAAGCAGGACTTAATATGTTTATCTATAGAGATAGTTCTGACAAAACCTTAAAAGTTATAGAAGATGTAATTAAACTCGCAGAAAAAGATAATGATTTGAGAGCCAAAATAAATGAGTCATACGAGAAAATTCTCTCTTTAAAGCGTATTCACGGGTTTATATCCTAGTTAAAAATAAGCAAAATAAAAAGCTGCTTTTCGCAGCTAGTATTTCATAATCTTGGGAGGAGATTTGGGATAGTTGATGTAACTATAATACTATAATTTTTAAAAACATGGAGCATGTGAAGTCAAAATTTTTACATTTCTTAATAATAATTGTGTTATAATGTTTAGGAAAAAAAATATAATAAGCCGAAGATACTACTAACAGAGAGTTTTACTAAAGTAAGAAATTTAATGCAAAGTCATGGTTAAATACTATAGATAGCAAAAATATTTCTTCACGGTGTTTATACTTTATGTTACAATGTACTGGCTAAAAATCAGGAGAACACTATGAACATAAATCCAATTCACTTTGGAGCAATAACTGAGCCCCAAACAACAACAAACACAAAAGTAACGGAAGAAACAGGAAGCAAACCTATTCCGAATGATTATGATGATACCAGACTCGCAGATAAGAAACCTCAAGTAGAAAACAAGGTTTCTACTCCGATTGAAAAAACAAACGGAACTGTTGAAGATTTGATGCAAGCTCAAGCCTCTACTAATCAAATGGCTAAAACTTATGGTTTTAACAGTGTAGAACAAGCAGCAAAGGCAACATCTGTTCCTTCAAACGGTGCTGTATCTGCTCCGTCAGGTTTGTCATTCAAAGCTTAATTGTTTAAGCTGTAACAATTTTAATTGATAGTATAGAAAGAACCGTCCTTTTGGGTGGTTCTTCTTATTTATAAAATAAAAAACCGTTATTTCTAACGGCTTTTTATTACGTATTCTTTGATATTCATTTTATTTTATTTTTATGAGTCTTCTTGACTTTCTTTAAGAGCTTGCTCATACATTGTTATATATTGTTGAGGTGACATTCCAGCTTTTGCATAAAAATCAGCCGTTTGTGATTGAGCATTCGCTTTTGCTTGTCTATAAAGTTCTTTAGATTCCTTAGCGGTATGACTCTTTCTCAATCCGAATAATTTATCTAAGAATGTTCTATTTTTGCCAGATTCCGTATGTTTCAATAATGCTTTATAGTTACTTTTTTTAGTAGCAACATCCCCATCTGCAACATTGGTTAAGCCTGCCTTGTTTCTTATGTCATCTAATGCTGCTTTAGCTTTATCATAAGCATCTTGGGCTTTTGGTAAATTTTCTGTCTTTAATTTATTTAGAGCATCTTTTTTGTCGTTATAATTCTTTTCGGCAGTTGCTTTATCAGGCAATTGTTCAAGTTTACTTTTTCTGTCTTCTAATTCTTTCTTTGTTGCAATGTAATCGCCAACTTTTGTTGTGCCTTTATTTCCTGCATTCTGGGTTGATAACTCTTTTAATTTGTTTTCTACAGTGTCGATTTTTTTACCTATTGTGTCGCCGTCTACATCCTTAAATCCGGCAAGAGCTGTTTTCTTAGTATTTTCAGCATTAGTGAGTTTCGTGTCTGCATCTCGAACCTGTTTGGCTGCTTCGGCATATTTCGTATTTAATGCTTCACATTTTTGATTATCAGAATTCCAAACTGCTATTGCTGCATTTTTCTCTTCTGCACTTATAGGTTTTCCGTTTTTATCGGTTGCATTATAGTATGTCGTTTCTGCAGGAGGAGTCCATTTCCCTCCGACACATTTAATTTGATCACCATTTAAATTACCGGAAGTTATTGTTTGCTTACTTAAAGAATCTTTATTTTGTTCTGCGACATTTTTTTCGTTATTAGCAGAATCTATATCTTTATTGCATTGCGTTTCTGTAGCTTCTGCACTTTGTAATTGTAACAATTTAGAGTTTAATTTATTATATTCAGCAACATTTTTAGGTTCAGTTGTAGATGTTCCCCCATTATCTGTCGCTAATTTTGAAATTTGATCATTTAAATCTTTAATATCAGCATCTTTTGTGTTTGACTGTTGTCTTATAGTATCTAATTTCGCCAAATCAGCTTCTGCTGTTTTAATGTTACTTTTAACTGTTGCTAAATTTCGAGCAGCAGTTTGAAAAGTAGACATTAAAGTTCCTGTTGCTTGCAGTGCTGCAGAATTTTGTGGTGTTTGTGTCGATTGCGCAGATGTAACACCACCGGCACCTTGCATAGCTAGTCCTGCAAATATACTCATACCCGTCAGTATAGCATTACCCACATTGCTCCCGCCACCGTTACAGCAACCGAAACCACCGCTTACTGAGGTTTGATTAATGAAAAAGTTATCATAATTGTTTAATCTGAATGTCATTATGTCACTCTCATTTCTGTAGGTAATACTCTCGTAACGATATAAGTCTCAAACATATTCGACTTTATGTTTTTGCTCTCGTATCTTCTTGTTACAATTAATTAAAGTATTTTTATTTTGCTCAATTTCAGCATGTATTTATTTTGTTACATTTGTTTACAATTGGGGTTAAAATGCAGTAATAATAAGAAATGCACTTGTATATATAAAAGTCTAAACTCCTTCTAATAATGAAATTAGTGTTTAATAACCTTTTCGTATACTTCGTTTTTATTTACTTCGTATAATTCAGACAAAATTGTCGCAATTTCTTTTGACTTAAAGCCTTTATTTTTTAATTTTTCAATCTTTGTGTCAATCTCTATATCATTATCATCGGAGGCATATATCATGCAAACAATTTCGCCCTTTATTCCGTCTTTGTATTTTGTCATTATATTATCTATACTATCAATCGTTATTTCTTCAAACATTTTTGTGAGTTCGCGTCCGAGGGCAATTTGCACCTCACCTCTGATTGATTTTATATTCTTCAATGTATCAATTATTCGATTTGGGGACTCATAAAACACCATATTAGTTTTTGTATATTTTTGTATTAGCTCTTTGCCTGCCTTATCCGTCTTTGGGAAAAATCCGACAAATGTGTATTCTTCGTCATCTCTCGGGACTTGCGACAAAAATGTTGTGATTGCACACGCTCCAGGGAGTGCAGTAACCTCTATATTATTATTTTTTAATTCCTTTAATAATACAGAGCCCGGATCACATATCATAGGCGTTCCCGCATCAGATACAAGTGCAATTGTCTTACCGCTTTTTAATATCCAAATAACCTCATTAACCTTACTTTTTTCGTTATATTTATGATATGCAAAAGTCTTTGTTCTTATATCATATTTGTTTAAAAGATTTTGTGTTGTTCTGGTATCTTCACACGCTATATAATCGACGGATTTTAACACATCTAATGCTCTGAGTGAGATATCTTCCATATTCCCTATGGGAGTTGGTACTATATAAAATTGAAACTTCCTTTGCATCTTTACTCCAATAAAAAAGGATGACCTAAGTCACCCTTTTTATTATGTTTTTATGATTACTTACTTGTGCTGTTTGTTGTATCATCAGCAGGGGTTGTTAACAAATCATATGTAACGCCCCAACCGTTCAAACCTCCGTTTGTTTTGTATTTTTGAAGGTTCATTTGATATTCTTGAATCATTTTAGCCTGTTCTTTTTTGAACTTGCTTAATTTGCGTTTATTCTTTGTAAGTTTTTTCATTTGTTTGTCAGCACTAATCAAGAATATTTTATATTCTTGGCAAGAATAACCGGCTTTAACTTTTTGAGGATAAGCATAATATAAATACTTATAAGTAGCCATTGCTCTGTCAAAGTTATTCGGTTGAGATTTAATAATATCCAAAGCAGAGCCAGGTTGTTTTGTAATCCAAACAATCATCGCAAGAGGATTATAACCTGCTTTAATCATAAGGTTAACCCCTGTGATATCAGCTTCTTCCGTTTCTTTTTCACTAAACTTGCTTGAAAGATAATCCGCTCCTGCAGATGCCGTATCAGATGATGAAACAGCGTTTTGCGCTCCGCTGCCATTTAGAACATAGTTTAATAATCTTGATTTATCTGCGTGGCAGCAAATTATATGTCCGAGTTCATTAGAAATAGCAGCTGCAACTTCGCTGTCATTTCCTGCATATTGTAATTCGTCAGAGCTGATGTTTACAACTTTTGTACTTGATGCGGTCGAATTATCAGCAGTTCCGTCTACAACTTTAAATGTTAATTTAGCAGTTATTGCATTCTTTGTGAGTAATTGTTTTCCTACCGTAGTTACTCTGTTTTTAGCAACCCAAGTCGTTGCAGCACTAACCTGCAAGGTTATGGCAAATATTGCTAACAACGATACCAAAATCTTTTTCATTGTTGTCTCCTTTTCTTATCAGTAAAAATATAATACAACAAAATGATATATCGGTAAATAGAATGTAAACATAATGTGATTATTACGTTTATTACAATGGGGTTGCTTTTTTAGATTTACCGATACATAATAGTTATGTAAAAGGTAATATCGCGGGATAGAGCAGTCTGGTAGCTCGTCGGGCTCATAACCC
>DLEF01000072.1 GCA_002481545.1 Cyanobacteria bacterium UBA7753
TGCAGGTTCTAAATTATCATTTAGCGAATTATTTAATTCAATTTTGTCATCTATATTAGCAAGGATATTGACTATTTTATTTTGTTCTAATAATGATGGTAATTCAAATTCATAGTTTTCAATTGTTTTGTTGCTTATATTTGCTTGATTTGCACTTCCTGATGAATTCCCAACAAGCCATTTTAATGTCTTATCTTGATAGAATACATAGTAGATAAACTTTTTATTTGCAATTTTTTCATTTATTAAAAAACGACCTATCCTTTGATTAATTAAACAATTACCATATTTATTTTTATTAAATAAAGCGACTCTTCCAACAACTGAAGCAGGAGCATTTGGACTTGAACCTGTCATACAAATTAAAACATCATCGTTTTCTAATAAATATTCTTTTGATATTTCTGCAATATTGTCATTTACATAACCACAGTCATCAAGATTTATTTTGCCTTTTTGAACGTTTTTTATTTTAAGAACAATATTACCACTATCAATAAAATCCGAGCTTTTGAATGGGTAGCCACCTTGAATTTTTGCGACATCTCCTAATTTAATTTTAGACCAATTAGATTTCATATCCGATAGCTCCTAATTTTTCACGAATTTCGTTTTGAAGTTCGTTTGATTTTGTAAACATTTCGGATAATTCAGATGTAAGTCTGTTCATTTTATCTTCAAACGGTTCGCCATCATCTTCTTGGTCTTCAATTCCAACATATCTCCCCGGAGTAAGAATATAATCTTGCTTTGCAATATCTTCTGTTGATACAACTGCACAGAAACCCTTTACATCTTCTAAAGTACCATCTTGGAATGCAGTAAAAGTATCTGCCAATTTTTTGATATCTTCTTCAGAAAAATCTCTGTGCTTTCTATCTACCATATAACCCATTTTGCGAGCATCGATAAATAGAGTTTTTCCTGCCTGTTTTTTACCTTTTGTGATAAACCATAAAGTTACAGGAATTGTTACACTATAAAATAATTGAGTAGGAAGTGCTATAATTCCTTCAATTAAATCGTCCTCTATAATATTCTTTCTTATTTCACCCTCACCACTTGTTTGGCTTGATAACGCACCATTAGCAAGAACAAGCCCTATTTTACCGTTTGGTGCTAAATGGTGAATCATGTGTTGTATCCACGCAAAGTTAGCATTCCCTGCAGGCGGAATACCGTATTTCCAACGCACATCTTCCTGCAATTTATCTTGTCCCCAGTTTGATAAATTGAACGGAGGATTTGCCATAATAAAATCAGCTTTTAATGTCGGATGCAAATCATTAAAGAATGTATCAGCAGCTTTGTTACCCAAATCTGCATCTATCCCTCTGATTGCCATATTCATTTTTGCCATTTTCCAAGTATCAGCATTAGATTCTTGACCGTAAACAGCTATTTTATTACGATTTCCCCTGTGTACCTGTATGAATTTTACCGATTGAACAAACATACCACCAGAACCGCAACATGGATCATATACACGGCAATTTTCAAACGGTTTAAGTATTGCAACAAGAGTTTTTACAATACTTGAAGGAGTGTAAAATTCTCCACCCTTTGTTCCTTCGTATGCTGCAAATTGTGCAATACAATATTCATAAGTTCTTCCTAATAAATCTTTACTTTCTTCGGTATCATCTAATTTTATATTATTAGTGAATAAATCAACAACTTCCCCTAAAACTCTTTTGTCTAAATCGGGACTTCCGTAATTTTTAGGTAATACCCCTTTTAATGATTTGTTTTCTCTTTCTATTGCAAGCATTGCATCATCTATAACTTTGCCGATTTCAGGAGTATGAGCAGCCTCTGAAATTTTCTTCCATCTTGCTTCCTCGGGAACATAAAAAATATTTTCAGCTAAATAAGCAATCGGATCATTTTCAAACCCTTCCCCTTCTTGAACAAGCTCTTGATATTTCTTATCAAAAACACCGGATATGTAACGCAAAAAGATTAAACCGACAATTACTTTTCTGTATTCAGCCGCAGGGATGTGTCCCCACAATACACAAGCCGCTTTCCACAATTGTTCTTCAAAACCTATATTTGCGTTATTCTTTCCTGCCATTCGATGCCCCTTTTTGATAAATTCTATTATTATAAATATATCACAAACAATCGTTATGAGACCACTTTGTAACACTTTTACAAGTATTTTTTTACTCTGTCCGTATCTGACAATCATAAATGTTATAATATAAAATTTTGTGTAAAATATTGTTTTTCTCAACTTTCTTTAATATTAAAAAAGGAGAAATACTATGCAAAACGAAATTATTACAGAAATCACACAACAAATGCTGCCATACTTGGATAATATGGAACTTGAACAATTACAAAAAGTTTTAAAAGTTACATTTTCGGAATATGAAATTACAAAATCAAATAAGCAAGATACAAAAGAACTATCTAATTTGAATTTTATTGATTTGTTTATATCGGCAAAAAAAGTCGAAGGTTGCTCAGTCAAAACCCTCAAATATTATAGGGCTACGATTGAAACAATGCTGTTCTCTATAAACAAAGGAATAAAACATATAATAACAGATGATTTAAGAGATTATCTCACAAATCATCAAGCAGAAAGAAATTCAAGCAGAGTAACTATTGATAATATCAGGAGGATTTTATCCAGTTTCTTTTCTTGGCTTGAAGATGAAGATTACATCGTAAAAAGTCCTGTCAGAAGAATACACAAAGTCAAAACAGGAACAAACATAAAAGAAACCTATTCTGATGAAGCACTCGAATTAATGCGTGATAAATGTACGGAATTAAGGGATTTAGCTATGATTGATATGCTCGCGTCAACAGGCATGCGTGTCGGAGAAATGGTTTTGTTAAACAGAGAAGATATAAACTTTGCAGAACGCGAATGCGTCGTATTCGGAAAAGGGGATAAAGAACGTATTGTTTATTTTGATGCTCGTACAAAAATACATTTGCAAAATTATCTGAATAGCAGAACTGATTATAACTCCGCTTTATTTGTTTCATTAAAATCACCCTATGAACGATTGCAAATTAGTGGAGTAGAAGTCCGCCTGAGAGAATTTGGCAAAAAATTAAACATCCCCAAAGTACATCCACATAAATTTAGAAGAACATTAGCGACAATGGCAATAGATAAAGGAATGCCGATTGAACAATTGCAAAAATTACTTGGACATTCAAGAATAGACACTACCCTGCAATATGCAATGGTAAAACAAAGCAATGTAAAATTGGCGCACCGTAAATTTATAAGTTAATTTTTACCCTGTAAATGATAATTTAGAAC
>DLEF01000036.1:0-36441 GCA_002481545.1 Cyanobacteria bacterium UBA7753
TCACTACCGCACCAACGTAATTTATAAATTAAACATATAAATGTTATAAATAATTAATTAGTACTTTAATCTAAGTCCTAGATTTATCCTTTTAAATTTCACGCACTAAAAAAGAGGCTTTTCGAATCAGAAAAACCTCTTTAATAAAATCTTAACAGTAAAGACTAAACAGCCTTATGAACTTTTCCTGCTTTTAAACAAGATGTGCAAACTGTCATCTTCTTTGTGTTGCCGTTTACATTAACTCTAACCGTTTGAAGATTAGGTGTTTGTCTGTGAACGATTTGTTTATGAGAAAAAGTTAATTTCGCTGCTTTAAGTGGAGTTTTACCACAAATTTCACATTGTTTTGACATAATATGTCCTTCCTTTATAACTAGTGTAATATTAAGATAGCCTAAACAAAATTATAATACAAGTATTTATTTAGATTTATAAAGTTTTTATATGTTTTTCTTTATAAATCAGTAAAATTTATTTTGTTTCAGGCTGAGTTTCTTTTTTTATTCCAGTCTCGTACCCCGGAATTGATAATGCGACAGGGATAATTCTTGATACTGTCTTTGTAAGAATATTGTTAGGCGCAACCAATGTCGCTGCCATACACATATCATCGACGTGTGCGGACATATCCGTTATTTCTATAGGTCTGTGATCTTTTTTGTGGAATATTTTTTCGTTGACTTTGTTAGAAACTTTGTTGCCGAGGATAATACCTGTTGCCAAACCTATAGCAGCACCTGCGCATGCCGGAAGGTTCCCGACGAGTTTCTTAAATAGGTTTTTACTCTCTAACATTCTTGGCATTGTCTTTTGAGCCAATTTACTGCCTAAAGTTGAAAGACTTTCGACAAACGCTATAGGGAATGATATATTTATCATTTGGGTGATAGCTTCTCTCTTTTTAGCGTTCATATTTGATTTGCCATCAAACAGATAACCGCCCGCCAGACCACCAAGGATTGAGCCTGCCCCCATGCTGACAATTTCTTTTGTTTTATATGTAGCGTTTGCAAGATAGCTGTCTTTTATCTTTCCGCCAAATATTTTAGACGGTTTCAAAGAATATTTGTGTGATTTATCAAATTTTGACAATATAGCAAGGCTTGCGGCGACTCCTAATGCGGAACAAACACCGACTCCGATTTTTTTTAGAGTTTCGGACTTGTTAGTCGGTTGTTTTGGGGCTGTATTTGTAGCTGAAAAATTAGTCGCATTATTATTAACGGCAGGGCTAACCTTTTGCTGAACAGCAGGTTGTGCCGCTTTCTGCGCATTGTATAAGGCTGTTATATTATCGTTCACACACATCGTCATAATTTATTGCCTTCTTGCTACACATTATATAACGCACAGACAATTAATAAATTGCTAATTTTTTCATAATTTTTTACAAAAATATTGAGATATTTTGTTTTTATTGAACGTTGCTTGTGTTGAAACATTCCAGAAGACTTGATATATCTGTTTTGTCAGCATTAGCCAGTGCGCTTGCAACACTGTCATAAGCATGCTCTGCATTGTTTAACCAGCTTGCTACATTGGATTTGATCGTGTCTATAGTGGCGTCAATATTTGTCTCATTGTTATTAACTGAGATGTTTTCTATATAGCCGTCGCCTATGTATTTTGATACGTCATTACCTTGGCTAAAGTAATCCGTGATGGAAATATACCCGCTTCCTTTTTCATTGAACAGGGAGGAGTAATCGGCTATTTCGGAATCGCTTGATATTATATATAAATTATCATTATCCGTTGCCAATCCGTCTTTTGTGATATCAAAGAACAGATTTATATTTGAAGCCGTATTTATTCTTAAAACGTCGTTGTCACTGGCATTATAGCTTATATTATCGTTTGAGATGCTGTCATTTATTGACAGATATGAGTCTTTATTGAAGTTATTGACTATATAAGTGTCGTCGCCTTCGGTGTGGAGGGTGTGTTTCCCTGATTTGTAGGATTCATCTCCGCCCGAGTAATATTTATCGCGTCCGCCAGTGTATGTAATAGTATTATTCCCGCCTCTCATCCAGACGATATCGTTATTGTTGCTCGTTGTAACGGTATTGTTCCCCATAGAAGTTGAGAACATAATATTATTGCCTTTTGTGTTTGCGACTCTTATTCTGCCGTTAGAGCGTGTTGCGCTCATTTTGTAGGATTTACCCTCCGAATCTTCAATTGTTGCGGATTGGTATTTATTTCTGCTTGAATTAAAGAATCCTTGATATTCAAACCCGTAGAAATCGTCAGAGTCGTTATAATAATTATAATATGTTTTTACGGTGCCATAGTCGGACGAATAAGTATAGTCCATATCCAGTGCAGATTTGTCAAGCGCAAAAGTAACACTTCCTGATGAGGATGATACGCTGTCTATATCTCCGCCTGATTTAATGATGACTCTGTCTCTTCCCGAACCGCATATTATGACGTCGTTGCCTTCCCCGCCGTCTATGGTGTCATTACCGCTTTGTGCGAATATTCTGTCGTCGCCTTTTCCGCCATATATTGTGTCGTTGTTATTTCCGCCGTAGATTACGTCGATACCGTCTCCGCCGTCGATTATGTCGTTTCCGTTGCCCCCGTAAATGACATCGTTTCCTCCGCGAGCGTATATTACATCATTTCCGTTTCCGCCATTTATTATGTCGTCATAGTTTCCGCCAAATATGTGGTCGTTTCCGTTATCGCCATAGATTGTGTTTTTACCGTCAACAATTGCTTTAGATGATAATTGGTCTAATACCCAATTATCTGATAAATCGGAATAATTCAGACTATCGCTTATTGTTACTCCTTCGTTTGCAAAAATCCAATCGTTTCCGTTTCCGCCTCTTATATAGTCGTTGCCTGCACCGCCTACAATGATATCATTCCCGTTGTCTCCGTAGATTGTATCGTTTCCCGCGCCTGCGTCTATTTTGTCATCATTGTTCCCGCCTCTTATATAGTCGTTCCCCGAGGCGGTTAATATTAAATCATTGCCGTTTTCGCCATATACTCTGTTGTTGCCTTCGCCCCCGTCTATATAGTCGTTACCGTTTCCGCCGTAGAGAGTATCATCTCCGCTTTTTCCGAAAATAGTATCGTTTCCGTTATAGCCTCTTATTACGTTTTTGCTCTCATTGCCTGTCAGAGTATCATCGTATTTTGAGCCCGAAAGATTTAGATTGTAGGTATTTGCTTTTATTCCTTCCTCCGTTACTGTTCCGAAAACTCCCGTTTGGGTTTTCCACCATACGGAGGTATCGTCATACATTGTGCATTTCTTTAAATCGTCAACGCTAATATATCTTGTCATCCATACCCCTGTATCGTGGATATAAAATCCGACGAGGTTGTTACTGTTGTCATAGACTACCCCAGTTACGGTGACAGCGTGGTCTAATGTATAGGTGGTTGCATCTGTTCCCCATAATATATCCGACGATACCGCCAAAATGGCTGCTCCTCCGTTTTTTACGACTTGTGCAACATTTTCTAGCGTTGTGGTCTCGTCAGCTCCTTCGCTGCTCCCTCCAAGTGCAGTGGATGCGTAAGCGGTAGAAGATATCCCGTAGCGGTTCAAAAAATCAACATAATTTATCGGAACGGAGCCTCCGTCTGCTCTGTCCAGACGTCCGAGTATTCCGCTGTCTTCAATCAGCCCTAAATTCCATAATTCTTTTGTAAATGCCGTCTCTGTGCTGTTTTGATTTTTTATTGTTTTTAATCCTGCCATAACAAGAATATTCAAGACTGAGTCTACTCCGCAGTTGTTATATTGTTGTCTGTCATCCAACACCATTTTATGCGGAGCTCCGTAGATAGAGTATTCTGTTGTATCGTTTAATGTTTCTGTATCAATCTTCCCGTGATATAAAGTATTGTTAGCGAGTGGGGTATTAGGGTTTTTGTTTTCTTCCGTCTTTATATCATGACCTGTCTTAACTATGGCATCGTTGTAGTTTAGCAGTGTTACATTCATAGCACTCCTTGAGGATGACACGGTCGTCACTGCACTGTTTATTGTCCCGTTAGTGTTATAAGCATAGTTATATTCTACATCTCTTGAACTTTTCAATTTTTTCTTCTTTGCCATAGAAAAATCCTTTATATCTTTAAAAATATTCAACTTTTTATATTAATAATAATTTATCATACAAAGTACAACAGGGGCAATATAATTCTTAATCTGTTAGGTTCGGATATTTAATATTTTCAATAGAGAAATAGTTGTATTATAATAAACAAAAAAAAGGATATGATTATGAATTTTATGAAGAAACTGGTATTGAGTATATTTGTTCTTATGCTTTCACTTCCGACATTTGCAAAAAATATAGCGGGAGACTGGCATAATGATTTGAGAGATTTGTTTTTACAAAATAACGCCATTATTTACACAATAAATATGCGTACCTTTAATGCAAAAGATACAAACGGAGATGAACTCATCGACGAAACCGAAGAGAGCGGAAACTTTATGAACGCAATTGAGAGACTGGACAACCTCTCTGATATGGGGATAAATACACTCCATATATTGCCGATTACGCCTGTCGGAAAGATAAAGGCATACGGTACTGCAGGTTCTCTTTATGCAATTACTAATTTCTCTGAAATAAATCCTCAACTGGTTTCTAAATCGTCTTCACTCCCTGCAAAATCACAGGCTAAAAAGTTTATAAAAGAATGTCATAAAAGGAATATAAGGGTTATTATTGATTTGCCGAGCTGCGGGGCATATGATATGTTTCTTGAACATCCCGAATATTTCGTAAAGGATAAAGAAGGTAATCCTATCGTGCCTCTTGATTGGTCGGATGTAAGATTATTTGATACAAATAAGAAAAACTCACTTAATAACGATTTAGTAAAAGAACATAAAAAGTTCGTCGATATGGCAATATCAATCGGAGCTGACGGTATAAGAGCCGATGTTGCAAGGCTAAAATCTCAAAAGTTCTGGAAAGAAATAATTGATTACGCCAGAAAGAAAGACAGTGAATTTTTGTTCTTGGCAGAGGCATCTCCGTCGTGGACGGATGCTGTATCTCCGTATGCTTATAACGCAACTGTGGAAGAACTGTTTAATGCAGGTTTCGACGGATATTTGGGCAATTACTTTAACCTCAAAAATATGAAGACGGGAAAAGAACTCATAACGACAGTCGAGAATGACTTAAAACTGTTTAAAAAATATGATAATCAAAAAAGTGTAATCGGCAGTTTTACAACGCATGATGAAGTCAGCCCCGTTTTGATTCACGGTGCAGATTTTTCAAAGATGATTATTTGGCTTAATTCAACTTTGCCTTTGAACTCATATTATGTTGACGGTTTCCAAACGGGTGATACTTATACGTATCCATTGGCAAACAAATACGCTAAAAAATCTCAAACTGATGATGAATACTATTTCACTCATAACGGACAAATAGATATTTTTAATTTCTCAAGAAAACCCGACGGAAAAGATTTAAGCATACAAGAAGAATTTATCCTCGCAAACAAATTCAAAGCTTATTATGAAAGCGGATTATCAACTGCAAAATTTGTACCGCTGAAAGTTTCCAATCCGAAAGTTTTTGCATATGCAAGAGTAATGAATAACGCATCTGTTGTTGTGTTCGGAAACCTCGATTTCAAAGATAAACAGGCTGTGGTTGTAAAGGTTCCGAAGTTAAAACATAAAAACAAAATCGTAAATATAAGAGTCGTTAAGAATATTCATAACGAATATTCTAAAGGAAAAATAAAAACGACCTTGGCTCCGGGTGATATTCAGGTATTGTTAATAAGAAATTTGGTGTTCTAAGATGATAACGGCAATAGCGGTTGCATTAAGAATACTGTCTAATTCTACGGCGAATCTTTTTCAGAAGAAATCCGCACAGACTTCGTCACCCGTGTACACAAACCTTATATCATATCTTTTTATGAGTTTGATTTGTGTTATACCTGCATTGTTTGTTGATTGGAGCGTATACCCTCTTATTTTCTGGGTTTATGTTATATTTGCGGGTACATTGTGTACTGTCGGAACTATCGCTTTGATTGAGGCGTTGCGGATAGGCGAATTATCCGTTCTTGCTCCGATAAATTCGTATAAATCAATAATCGGACTAATCAGTGCAATATTTGTCCTCGGAGAGCTTCCGAGTATAAGAGAGATAGTTTGTATAATATTTATAATTATCGGCAGTTATTTCGTCCTTGATACCGAACAGCAGCCTTTTTCAATAAAAACATATTTCAGAAAAGATGTTATGTTGAGGATGTTTGCCCTTATCTGTTCGGGGACGGAGGCATCTTTCTTAAAAAAGATTATAATGATGTCGTCCTATAAAATATCTTTGATTTTATGGTGCTTTAGCGGTTTTTTGTGTTCACTCATCATATTTGTTTTGACAAAGAACAATAAAGAAAAAAATAATTCTAATATCAAAAATTGCTTTATGATTGCGGTAATGCTAATTATTATGCAATTAACAACAAACTATGTATTTACCAAAATGGCAATCGGCTCCGCACTTGCACTGTTTCAGTTGTCGTCTCTTGTTTCTTTATATTACGGGTACAAAGTATACCACGAAACCAATATGACCAAAAAGCTAGTCGGTGTTGTTATTATGATTGTATCGGCGGGAGTAATTCTTGCGGGATAATGTATCCTCTTGATATATGATTTTTTATAAAATCCGTTTCAAAAAACAGGGCAAAATGCTATACTAATTGTGCAGTAATATTACTTAAAGTCACAGCTATGGCAAATAATTTTTATAATGTCAATATTCACAAATTTAACCCCGCGCAACTGCATGTCGCGCCAGGTACTCCTGTGCCTGACGAAAATGTGCAGGATTCTTCTCAACCGACGGAAACCCCACAAAATCAAATTCTGCCGCCACAAAACCAAGAACAGGAACAAGGAGGACATAGAAACACGGGACATGCGAGGTTAAATGCGCTTGATTCGACAATCCTTGAAAATGAGGCTTATCAGAATATTGATGACGAAGTCTTAAAGACCGAATATAAGATAAACAGGCTTGAAGGAGCAATAAAAAATATAAATGAAGAAATCCAAGATGCAAAAGACATAAATGATTTTCAAAGGGCGGATGATTTAATTATGCAGAGGCGAAATCTTGAGGCTCGCCTGCAGGCATTGAATAAAAATTATGAAAAAGGCGGAATGTCTACAAGGTTATCCGGTGAACTTGCCTCAATCATAGAAAAGCCGAAAGTTATCTCAAAAGCTTTTCAAAATTGCGTCAACTTTATGTCCAATAAAATTTTGCCTAAAATATCAAAAACTTTCAAATCCGGAAAATCAATAAAGAGTGCTTTGGACAGACTTGAGACAATAAATAAAAATGTTGATGAAATTGTAACGACTCAAACTCCATACGGAGAAGCCGATGAACGTTATGAGAAGTTGTCGGATTATCTGAACAGCGCGAATGTCATCCACTATCAAATTTCAAAGAAAATCGGCACTCCGACATTTTTTGATACGATAAGTTCCATCGATAAACAAAAGTTATCCGCAGATATGAAGAAGAATCATAGTAACTTTGGAAAAATGACGGGCTCAAATCGTCAGAAAATGGTATAAATTTTTGCACATTTTTCTTGTCATGATAAAATGGTAGTATTATATATAAAAGGGATTATTTATTATGGCAAAAAAAGAAGATATTATTGAAACTATTGATGAGGATGGAAATACCGTCAAATTCGAATTATTCGATGTTATTGAATATAATGAGCAGGATTATGCGTTGTTACTTCCTGTAGGAGAAGAAAACGTTGATGAAGAACCTGAACTCGTTTTGATGAAATTGGTTGATGAAGGCGGAGAAGATTATTCATTGGAAACAATAGATGATGAAGATGAGTTTGAAGAAGTCGCCGAATATATTTCAAATATTGAAGAAGAAATGGAAGACGAGGAATAATCGTGTTTGAAAGGTTTACAGAACAGGCTATAGATACCGTTTATGAATCTCAGAATTGCGCTCTCAGAATGGGCTGTTCAGAGGTTTATGTTGAGCACCTTTTTTATGCAATTGTTAAAAAAGCTAAAGGGTTATCACTCAGAATGTTCAGAAATTGCGGTATGGATGCGGATAAAATTGAAGAAGAGATTAAAAACTATGTATCTCCGACTCATAAATCACATGTTGTTATTCCTTTCAACAATGAATATAAAGATGTTTTGAAACAAACTTTAGACCTCGCTATGAAATCAGGTCATACGAGTATATTATATGAACACCTGTTTTTAGCTGTTCTGAATGAAAAAAATCCTAATTTGCAGGAAATATTTGAAAAGTATAATTTTGAAGTATTTAAGGCAAAAGACATCCTTGAACGACTTGTACAAAAGAAAGTCAAACGAATGACTCACCCTGAAGGAGAGGAAACAAGCGAAGTCAGACAAGTTGATGAGATATATAAAAACCTTGAAAAATCAGATATATTTGAAAAAGCTATTTCAAAATTAACTACATCAGGCTATGAAATACTTGGAACAGAACAAATTGTAGCCTCTATCTTAGATAATGAAAACTATGATGTAACGAAACTTTTGGAGAAAAACGGAATTACTTACGATAAATTTGAAAAACAACTTGCAAATTTAAAATCCAGAGATGCCGAATATTCGGGCAGAAAAATAGTATTCACTCCAAATGCGTTCAGGGTTATGAATAAGGCTTTGCAAACCGCAAAAGAATTAGGCTCATCAAGCGTACTTCCTGAACATATTATATTGAGTATCTTAGATGTCAAAAAAGGTATTGCAAGCGAAATATTTAAAAATATGGATGTCGATTTTGAAGACTTATCCGAACAAATCCTTAAACCGATTGAAAAACAAATGCCTGAAACATTGGTTATTTTGAAACTCGCAAAGGAAGAGGCAAGAAGAATCGGACGTAACGTAGTCGGAACTGAAATGTTTTTGCTCGGTATACTTGCGGAAGGCTCGGGTATCGGTGCGAAGGTTTTGAATAACCTTGAAATTACTCTAAAGGACGCAAGAGCTGTTGTAGAAGAGTTGCTGGGTTATGGAAACGAGTATTTTGATAACGAAATAGCTTTCACTCAAAGAGCAAAGAATGTTTTGGAAAAAGCTTGGCAATATGCCCAAAAGGCAGAAAGAGACAGAATTAGTTCTGCAGATTTGCTTATGGCGATAATATCAGAGCCGTCATCTCTTGCGATGAAGGTGCTTGAACATTTGGGCGTTGATGCGGTTGAAATTAAATACGGTATAATAAAAGAGACAGAGAGACTTGATAGAAAAAATTAAAAATTTTTTAGATAAGTACAACCTTAAAAACAAAACCGTTATAATAGGATTTTCCGGCGGATACGATTCAATGTGTCTGACCGATATATTGTCTAAACTCCGAGAGGAATACGGGCTCAAAATTGTAGCTGCTCATTATAACCATAACTGGCGGGGTGAAACTGCAAAAAAAGAGCAGGAAAAATGTGAACAATTTTGCAAAGATAAAAATATTGAATTTTACACTGAAACCGCCGATGACAATATAAAAAAGAATGAGACCGAGGCAAGGAAACTCCGATACAAGTTCTTTGAAAGAGCCGTAAAAAAATATAATGCCGATGCCGTTTTTACCGCCCATAACTATAATGATAATGCGGAGACTTTACTATATAGAATTGCAAAAGGAACAGGCATAGTAGGGCTAAAAGGTATACTTGAACACAGGGATATGTATTACAGACCTTTACTTTCCGTAAAAAGAGCAGATATCGAACAATATTGCAAAGATAATAACTTAACTCCGAATATAGACGACTCAAACGAGGATAATATTCATAAACGAAATCTTATCAGGAACGAAATTTTACCAATCTTTAAAGAAATAAATTCCGATATTTTGGGTGCTTTGAACAATCTTGCCAAAGTTGCAGGCATGGAGTGCTCTATTATTGAAGAATATACAGATAGTATAAAATCAAAAATTTATGACGGTGACAGGATTAAAACGCAGAAATTTATAAAATTATCAAAGAATATGCAGTTTAAGATAATTTATAACTTAATCTATAATTCCGAATTTGATTATACTTTTTCGATGATAGAACGTATTGTCAATTTTATTAATAAGGCAATTGATGATAAGAAACCGTCAAAGTATTCTTTAAATCGTAATACTTGGCTGTATGCAGACAAAAATATAATAGAAATAATGAAAGAACAGGATAAGAACGAAGATATTATTCCGTTAACAAAAGAAGACAGTTATGTTTTTGGGGATAAAATGTTTGTAATAGAAAAAGCAGACACATACAAAAAGACAAAAGATGAAACGAGTGCTTATGTTGATTTATCCGATTATGCCTTAAATAATCTTGTTATAAGAACACGCAGGGCAGGTGATGTTATACAGCCTCTCGGGTTTGACGGAACAATGAAATTGAAGAAATATCTTATGTCTAAAAATATTCCGCAGCATGAAAGAGAGAATATTCTCTTACTTTGTTCGGATAAAGAAGTATTATGGGTAGCAGGAGTCGGGTTAAGTGATAAAATAAAAACAAAAGATAATAAACCGACACATTTTATAAAAATTGAGAACAGATAAATGAAAACATTAGACAAACTTGATATAAAAATGCTTATTGACAGCCGTTCAATTCACTCTAAGATTAGAGAACTCGCGGAAGTGATAAACGAGGAATATAAAAATGAAGAGGTTTACGTAATAAGCGTGCTTAAAGGTGCCGTTATGTTTACGGTTGATTTTATAAAAGAGTTAAAAATGCCGGTACAATTGGAATTTATAAGACTATCAAGTTACGGATCAGGCTTTACTTCCAATGGCAAAGTCAGAGCCGTTGATATATCTCTGCCCGATTTGAACGGTAAAAACGTTCTTGTAATGGAGGATATTATTGATACGGGACATACAGCGCAATTCTTATCAAACTTTATAAAATCTAATTTTAAGGTTAAGTCGTACAAATTTATTTCGCTTTTGGATAAAAGATGCAGACGTGAGGTCGATATAAATCCTGATTTATACGGGTTTGAGATAGATGACAAGTTTGTAATGGGCTATGGTTTGGATTATGACGGATATTGCAGAAACTATGATTATATCGGATATATAGAAACATAGTTGAGTGGTATAAAGCCTGTCTGAAAAACATAATTAAAAGCTCCGATTATATCGGAGCTTTTAACTTCTTTGATATTATTAACTTCTTTGAATATTCTTTATTTTATACAGCTGCTTGATAAGCTTTTACAAGTTCTTCCTTTTTATCATCAGGGAGTTGATTGTATACTGTTTGTTGTTCCGGTGTCAATTGAGAGTAGAAATCAGGTCTGATAGTTTGTCTGCCGAGGTTTGTATTGATACCGATTGTTAAAGGTGATGTTGCTGCTTTCTTAGCTGTTTTAAGAACTTCCTTAGGCGTTGAACCGATTTTACTTTTAGCTGCGTTGATTATAGTCTTTTTGAGAGTGCTGATGACTTCTTTTTTCTGATCCTTTGACATTCTGCCCCAGGCCTCTTTGTTTTCGGTTTTTATGTCTTTATACATATCATATGCATCTTTAACATTAGTTTTTACATTGTTATAGATTTCTTTTGCATCAGATTTCAAAGTACCGTTTTTATATGAAGTTTTGACTGCATGATATCCGTCAGCGAGTTTGCCTTTTGTAAATTTATAACCTGCCTTTACGTTATGTCCAGCATCAGCTGCGGTATCTTTCATCGCTTTTAAGGTTCCAGAAGGTCCGCTATATGCTTCGGAGGCTTCTGTTGGAGTTTTCCCTTGTTTTATAGCTTGCCCTTTCGCATATGATTTAGCACCAATAACAGTTGTTGCTACAGTTGCCGTGCTTGAGCCCATAGACTGCCATGCTGCTTCAGCTTCGGCATCTGTTTCTGCAGTTGCTATATTATAACCTGCTTTTGCCATTCCAAATGCACCGGCTGCACCGCCGACCGTTAATAATATCGGAGTCAGAGCCCCGCCTGTCAGTGCGTTACCTGCGACAAACAGACCTGCTATTGCAGCTGATTTGAGAGTTTTTCCTAAACTAAATTTCCCGTTTTCATCCGTGAACGGACTAACAATGAATTTGCCGACACCTTTTACAAAGTTCTTGGCTGCTCCGAAAAATCCGATACTTCCGTCGTCTTTTCCGTCTGCGACATCATCTCTTGTAGGCGTTACTGATGGTTGGAGCGAAAATACTCCGGTTGTGTCATAGAAACTTTTGTTTGGTTGTAAACCTTGATTTTGTTTTAGTTGATAATTGTAATTTTGATTGTACCCTGTGTTAATCCCGTAAACCATGATAATCCTTTCCTGTGTGTTTGTATGTGTGTGTAGTAAATTTTTGTACTTTTAGTAAGCCTAAGATATCGTAATATCAGGCATCCTAATTGAGGTAAACTAAACAATTAAGTTTGATTACTAATGTATATTATATTTATACTCGTGGAGTATAAATTTATCTGATACAGTTTATTCTTTTAAACTGCTATATATTACATCTTAGTTATGATTGTGTTCAGTGCCGTTTGCCAAAGAGCAACTCTTATGAACATAGTCGAGATATCGTACTCAATTATTCTTAATTTCCCGTACTTATATAAAGTTTTTTTTATCTTGAAAATTTACTTTTTGAGGTAAATGTTGTTAACATTTCTTAATAATATAAATGGTTAAACTCTGAAAATCCAAGTATAATCACACATTATGAATTATGTTTCTTTATGTGTTTATAGATGTAAAGCACTCCCAAGACGGCAATAACCGTTATAATTAACATGTCAAACTTGTGCCATACGCTTTTTAGGGCATCAAAGTTTTCGCCTAATTTAATTCCTACAAAAGCCAGTACATAGCTCCAAATGAGCGAGCCGAGAAACGTGAGTAAGAAAAATGTGCGTTTTCTGGCTCTTAATATCCCAGCAGGAAGGGAAATGAATGTTCTTACGACAGGTAACATTCTGCACAGGAAGAATGACCAATCCCCGTATTTGTCTACCCATCGGTCTGCCTCATCAAGGTCACTTTTTGAGACAAAGAAATATTTTCCGTATTTTTCTATAAAGTTTCTTCCGCCGAAGTATCCGATATAATAAGAAGGAACGGAGCCCAAAACACACCCGATAGCACCGAATATTGCGGCGACATGGATGTTCTGAAGTTTCCCTATTGATACAAGGTATCCCGCAAAGGGCATTATAGCTTCGCTCGGGAGCGGAATGTTGCAGGATTCTATTGCCATAAGTATACTGATTCCGAATGCTCCTAATGTTGTTATAAAATGTTCAATAAAGCTTATAAGTGCGTTTAATATTGTATCAATCATAAGTTCCTCTTCTTATACGTATTTATAAATATAAACAATCAATTCTTTCAGTGAATACTGTTCTCTTATTATAATAAAATCTTTTTTCGATTTCTCTCTCACATAGTTCAAATCATGCCCGTCGAGAAAAGTCTCTGAGTATGGTTTCAGCATAATAGCGGGTATGACGACATAATCCGCCTTTGAGTCTTTAACCGTTCTGACTAAATCGTCGGAGGTTATAAGCCCCGCAACAGTAATATTTTCGCCCCAATATTCGGAATGTACGGGACGAACTTCGCAGGACAGGTTCTCTATTTTGTTTAATTTCTTTGCTACATACTCCAATGCTTTTTGAGCCGCAACGGAAGAAGCAAATGTCAGAGACAGTGGCTTTGATAATTTATCAGGTAATTCAAAACTGTCAAAATCATCAATCAGCATTCTTAATGCTCCGACTCCGTCGTCAAGTTGGTTAAAGCCACCGTAATATTCCGCAGGCGGGATATCTTCATCTGCGAGTAAGAAGAACTCATCGGAACAGCAAACCTTCGGGTATGGTTTTGATATTTCAATTGTTTCTTTCGCAATCTCTTTTGTTACTCGCTTTAAAACTGAATCTTTTCTGTAAGTGGTAATCCCGACAGGGACAATCGCAACAGAGAGAAGACAATCGCCAAATGTGTCCAAATCTTTAAGTGTACGTCGGAGTTCATCTCCGTCATTGAACCCCGGACACAGAACAATCTGAGCATGAAACGGTATATCCTGCGATTTGAACCAGTTTAAATTTTCCATTATTTTTGCCGCATTCGGGTTACGCTGCATTTTTACTCTTAACTCGGGATTTGTTGTATGGACTGATATGTAAAACGGGCCTAAGTGCATCGAGGCTATTCTCTTTTTATCAGCCTCCGTCAGATTTGTAAGAGTTATATAAGTTCCTTGCAGGTATGATAGCCTGTAATCATCGTCTTTTATGTAGAGAGTGTCTCTAAGTCCCTTTGGTTGTTGGTCAACGAAACAGAATATACATTTGTTCAAGCACGGATGAATTTTATCAAAAACCGCACTTTCAAATATTATTCCCAAATCGTCATCAAAATCTTTTTCTATCTCTATTTCTTCGACTTCACCGTTTTTCTTTTGTATATCGACTGTGATAACTTCGTTATTGACATAATATTGATAGTCAATCATGTCTTTGAGCTCTGCTCCGTCAATAGACAGCAGAATATCCCCTTGTTCTATTCCCAACTCTTCCGCTATGGAATTTTTTTCTACTCCGCTAACGATTGCAGGCATTCTCAAACCTCTCTATCATATCAATTGTGTTTTTATACTCACAAACGGTGTTGTCCAGAACCATTTTAGCCTTGTAATTATCATTATAGATATCGGATGTTAGAGTATTATTAGCAGTTTGCTGTATCTTTAGCAACTGCGTTTTTAAGAGTGTAAACAGTTCTTTTTGTTCTTCCGCGTTTAATATATCAGAGCAAATAATTCTTACTTTTACGGAAGGGTACATCTGTACGGGGCTTGCGTGCAGCTTTGACAAAAGCTTTTCTTTTAAGTGCTTTGTTCCGTCCTCTGTAATTGAATAATAAAAGTACGGCTTTCCGCCTTCCGTTATAAATTTTTCGGAGGTTATATATTTATTTTTCTCAAGCTTTTTTAGTGCAGGTTGAACCGCTCCGTAACTCGGCTTGATGATAAACCCGAAATACTTTGTACAGAGCTTGGATAGTCCGTACATCGTGTTTTTGCCTTTTAATAATAAATACAACAGTAATATTTCGTTCATAGTTTGATTATATCATAGCTGTAGGGTAAATGGCATAAATGTAATATTTATTGCGTAGCCTCACCCCTCTACCCCTCGGATACGGGGGAGTGTTGTCTTCCCAAATGTATATCTGGTATTATAAACGTTGTAAAACAATATAATTATTTAGTTTTGCTCCCCACCTGTATCTCTAATATTTCCCTCACGTGAAACATAAGAGTTCCCTTCTTCACGCAAGTTGTGGCGGAAAAGCGTGTGATTTGTCTGATTAATTATTGGTTCGAAACATCGCACCCTACTTTACTTTGCTTATTTAGTGCCTTAGATTATTACTATGCCGACAAAAATAAATTTATATACACAAAAAAAAGCCGCTTTGTTGGACAAAGTGGCGCTTATTAGGAATAAGAAAAGGAATTATAGGAATTTTTAGGAATTTTTTGTTACAATTTCTATCTTAAAAATTTATAGAATATTGTGATTTTTGTTTTGGTTTTACCTCTTTCGGTTTGCCCCTCGGGGCAGTTATTGTTCTATCGGTTCCGCCGAAGGTCATAAGTCTGTTATTTTATAGCCATAAGGCAACCTTTGGGGGTCTTACCTTGCATTCGGAGGGAAGAACCCTCCGTGCTTGGTAAATGTTTTTTACTTACTTAACTCAATTAGTTATTTGTCCCTATGAGAACAATTTGAACGTACGTTCAACGTTGTCTTTAGCTACGGTCTTCAATGTTTCCATTTCTTGTTTGATAGCGTTTCTTTCGTTATCTAATGCAGCTAAGTCATAGTCGTATTTTGTATCTTTGTTATCGATACGTTTCATATCAGCTTCATATTTAGCTTCAGCTTTTCTCAAGCCTGTTTCATCGGTTACTTCTTGGAATGAAGTGTTTGTTGCAACTGATGATTGGTAATCAGCGAAACTGTAGTTGCCACCGTCTTCCAACGGATTAGGGAAATCACCGTTGTCCATCTTCTGTACCAATGTAACATCACCCATTGTCATCAAGTTCGTCAACAATGTTTCAAAGTTTACGTTATCAACATTAAATTCGCCTGATGCGGTTGTACCGTTTGCCGCGCTGTTATAATATTTAGCGTTCAAAGCATCTTGCAATTCTTGTTTGCTGTGGCAAACAATATCAGAAGTTGTCGTATCAGTATCTGTTTTCTGTGCAATTTGAGCAGTACCTTTAGGAGCCTTTGTCGTATCGTTATCCGCAGTAGATACTGCAGGTTCATCCGTCTTTGCATCCTTTTTAACCGGTACATCATGTACTACCAATGTGAATCCTGAATTAATCATATCTTCCAAACTGTTGATATCACGATATGTTGCTGAACCATCCGTGTTCAATACCTTGATTTGAATCTTAGTTTGGTCTAATGCATTTTCATACTCTAAATAGACCTGACGAGATTCATTCGCCATCTGAAGCTTTTGTGCTTCCAATTTCGCAGCCTTGTACTCAATTTGGTGCATTCTCGTTGTCAAATTAAGTAATCTTGCCTGTGATGATGATAAACCCATATGTTACTCCTTGTTCCTTTGTACCGGCCCCTAATCTTGCCGGTTATCTATATTCCTGTCCGATTTAGTTATCATTTATTCTATATACATAGATAACCTCATCGGTCTTCATGTATGACGGCACATTTTTTGAAATCTTTAGCCTTTTATTGCATGTTGTTACAATTCTTTACAAAAGCTCTGAAAACAGTCAATATTTTAGAATTTATATACTTTATATATATACAGGATAATTATAGGGGTATATTTACATACAAAGGAGAATTTATTATAGCAAAAGTTTTAATTTCAATGCCTGAAAAATTTTTAAACGAAATTGACGGGGTGGCAGACAACGAAAATCGTTCAAGATCAGAACTTATAAGAGAAGCTCTGAGAACATACATCCATCGTAACAGAGTGAGAAACACGGCATATGCACAGAAGAATGCCGAACTGTTAGATGCGCTACTGGATTAGCGAATATATTCGCAATAGCAAGGAAATCTTGCACTTGGGAAAAGGAGAAATTATTAATCTAAATTAAAAAGGCATGAGTCATTACCCATGCCTTTTTTTTATTTTATACTCTGTACAAAAATTAGAATTCAAGTCCTGCTTCACGAGCTGCATCAGCTAAAGCTGCAATACGTCCGTGATACAAGAAACCGCCTCTGTCAAATACGATTGATTTGATACCTGCCTTCAAAGCTTTTTCAGCAACAGTTTTACCAACCAACTTAGCAGCTTCTATATTACCGCCGTGACCTAATTTTTCTCTCAAGTCTTTATCTGTTGATGATGCAGATGCTAATGTAACATGTTTTTCATCATCAATAACTTGAGCATAAATATGTTTTGTACTTCTGTAAACAGCCAATCTTGGATATTCTGAAGTACCCTTGATTGTTGTTCTTATAGATTTGTGTCTCTTTTGTACACGTGGTTTTCTTGTTTCTTTTTTAATCATTTTCTTTCTCCTTTACCCAAACCTTCTTAGTCACTTGCTAAGGGTTTATGCGGGCTTAATTTATCGAATTTTCTTGGATTATTCGGGTATGCAGAACACTGCTTTCACTTAAAAATCCTGACGGATTTTGTCGTTCATCCGTGTTTTCTGCCCTAGCGGGTTAGGCTCATTGCATTCGCCGTCACCCTACCGAAAATCCGCTATTTCTTACCTGCTTTACCGGCTTTACGTCTGATATATTCGCCTTCATAACGAACACCTTTTCCTTTATAAACTTCAGGAGGTCTCTTGCTTCTGATAGCAGCAGCAACGTCGCCAACTGTTTGTTTATTAGAACCTTTTACGGAAATCTTGGTGTTAGCTTCAACCGTGATTGTGATACCTGCAGGAGGTTCAACAATAACAGGGTGAGAATAACCCAAAGCCATGTTCAACTTTGTGCCTTCCATATTTGCTCTGTAACCTACACCTTGGATTTCAAGTCTTTTTTCAAAACCTTTGCTTACACCTTCAACAGCGTTAGCAACAAGGGTTCTTGACAATCCGTGCAAAGCACCAGTTTTTCTTTCATCATTTAGCGGTTCAAGGATAATGTGATTATCTTGAATGCTTACTTTTATTTCATCTCTAAGGGTTACTGATTCAGTACCTTTAGGGCCTTTAACCGTTACGGTTTGACCATCTATTTTAGCCTCAACCCCTGAAGGGATTTCAACCGGTTTCTTTCCAATACGTGACATAATTTTCTCCTTTTCTAAAAGCGGGCTTTCTGTCAATAACACCGCTCATGTTTAGGAATAATAACTTATTCCTATGCTATTTTCTGTGTGTAACCTTTTAATCGATTACCATACTTGGCAAATAACTTCACCGCCAAGGTTTTCTTTTCTTGCTTTTCTGTCGGTCAACAAACCTTTGCTTGTTGAAATAACAGAAATTCCTAACCCGCCGAATACCTGTTGAAGGTTTTTAGCTTTGTGGTATGTTCTCAAACCTGGTCTTGAAACTCTTCTCAAGTTTGTGATAACAGGTTTGTTCTTTTCGTCATATTTCAAAGTGATTGTTAAAGTCTTGAATACGCCGTTTGCTTCTTCTGAGTAATCGGTGATGTATCCTTCATCTTTTAACAATTTAGCCAATGCAACTTTCAATTTTGAAGATGGCATAGAAACTGTAGGTAACGTAGCCATGTTTGCATTTCTGATTCTTGTAAGCATATCTGCTATAGGATCTGTATTCATATCTTCTTCCTTTTCTCTTGCGATGCATTCTATATTATTAGTTCCGCCAACAGTACCGTCTGTTTTCCCCGACCAGACCGCCCGCATTCGCTGACCAGACTGCCCGCTTTGCCAAAATATATTAGCACCCTTGTACTCGTTCTTACCGAATTAATTATTGCTCATTAAGTATTATTCATACCCCGAACGTACTTCGGCAGTTAACGATTAAATATTATTATAAACAAAAATTAAAAGCAACCCTTTTGTAACAAAGGTTATAGAAATGTTAACAGGGTTATGCAACCGTGTTTATTGATTTCTGATGATGATGTTTTTCGTGATAATATGTTGTGATAGCAACGTGAGAGGCTCCCGCAAACATTGCAATTACGGCTGATGCAAAATGTAGTTTCGGTTTGTTCTTTAATCCCGATACTCCTGCTGTTGCGAGCGCACCCGCGGTTGTCCAACCTGTAACGGAGCCCCAATTAATTCTTGTTTTAGGTTGTTGGTTTGACTCTGTTTTTGGGGCTTGTTCCCCTTTTAAATTAGTTGCTCTGTTATATCCGCTTACGGGTGAAATGTTCATATGTGCCTCCACAAAAATAGTTATTGATATATTTATGATATCATTTGAAAAACTTTTTTCAAGAGAATGTTTGCGGATTGCAACAATTTCACAAGTTCTCACAATTGTGGTAAAATGTAATAAGTTTATTACTCGGGGAAGTAATTAAACGGAAATTGTAATAGTGTATTATGAGAGGTTTAAATGGCAAAAATATATATTGTTGACGTTACAAACAGAGACGGAGTCCAAACTTCAAGGTTAGGTCTTGCAAAACTTCAAAAAACAATAATCAATCTTATGCTTGATGATATGGGTATCACTCAATCAGAGTTCGGGTTCCCTACAACAACGCACGAATTGAATTATTTGAATGCAAACCTAGAACTTGTAAAAAGAAATGTTTTTGAGAATACCCGTTTATCAGGGTGGATGAGAGCAATTGCGCCTGATGTTGAACAATCATTCAAAAATGTCCCTCTTTTAAAACACTGTAATCTTTCTCAGTCTACATCCGATCAAATGATACAGGGAAAATATTTGGGAAAGAAAACTAAAGATGATATTTTGAGATTTACCTGCGAGGCTGTTGAATGTGCCGTTGACAAAGGTGCCGAAACTATCGGTGTTAATGCGGAAGATGCCTCAAGAAGTGACCTTGATTTTTTGATTAAACTCGCAAAAGAGGTTAAGAAATGCGGAGCCCAACGATTTAGATACTGTGACACGTTAGGGTATGAAGATCCGGGGACTGCATACAACAGAATAAAAGAACTGGCAAAAGCAACCGAAATGCCGATTGAGGTACATTATCACAATGACCTTGGTATGGCGGTTGCATGTTCGGTTATGGGCGCAAGAGGCGCAATCGATGCAGGGCAGGACGCATATATAAATACTGCCATAAACGGTATGGGAGAACGTGCGGGGAATGCTGATTTAGTATCTTGTTTGCTTGCTATTCTTAAATCCGCAGGATTTAAAAATAAATATCAGCTTGATGAAAAGATTGATTTAAGTAAATCTTGGAAATTGGCAAAATATACTTCATATGCCTTTGGGGTGCCAATTCCTATAAATCAGCCTGCAGTCGGGACAAACGCTTTCGCTCACGAATCAGGTATTCACGCTGACGGAGCACTCAAAGACAGAAGAAATTATGAACTTTACGATTTTGAAGAACTCGGCAGAGGCGAGCCTGAAATCATTGAAACGGGAAGAATGATTACGACAGGTGAATATGGCGGAATTAAAGGGTTCAGAAACGTTTATGACAAACTTGAAATAGAGTTTAAGGATGAACATGAAGCACGCAACATTTTGGAACTTGCGAGATATGCAAACGTTCATACCCAAAAACCGTTAACGGAAAGTGAATTAAAGTTTATTTATTACTATCCTGATATTGCGGCTAAGATAATGACGGTTTCACCTTACTATGAACCGCAAGGCGCATTAAAGGAAAGAGTTGACGCTAATCTGACGACATTGCCGAGACATATTATTTAAGGAAAGAGGAATATAATGGGACTAACTTTGGTAGAAAAAATATTATCGGAACACGCTGACCACGAAGTACACGCGGACGAACTTATTATATCTAAGGTTGATGTGTGTGCTGTTCAAGACGGTACGGGACCGTTAACGGTTGAAGAGTTTAAAAAACTCGGAAAAGATAAATTGAATAATCCGAAAAGAACAATTCTTTTTATAGACCATGCGTCTCCGAGCCCGAGAAAAGAACTTTCTAATACTCACATCGTATTGAGGGATTTCGCAAAAGAATACGGAGCAGTTCTCTCTGATGTCGGAGCGGGGGTTTGTCACCAAAGATTGGTTGAAAGTTATGTAAACCCCGGGGAAGTTTTAGTAGGTGCTGATTCTCACACATGTACGTCGGGTGCACTGGGTGCGTTTGCGACAGGCATGGGCTCAACAGACATAGCAGTTGCTATGGCTCTTGGCAAAACTTGGTTAAGAGTTCCTCAAACCTTCAAAATTATTATTGACGGAAAACTAAAAGAAGGTGTATATTCAAAAGACCTTATGCTCCATATTATAGGTCTTTTAGGCGCAGACGGAGCAACATACCGTTCATTGGAATTTTGCGGAAGTACAATAGATAATATGCCTATGTCCGAGAGGTTCACTCTCTCAAATATGGCAGTCGAGGCAGGCGCAAAATGCGGATTGATTGTTGCGGATAAAACAACAAAAGAATATTTAAAATCCAGAGGCAGAGAAGATAAGTTCAGACAGATTAAACCTGATGAAGACGCTAATTATGAAAGAGTAATCCATATAAACGCGGCTGATGTTGAAAGAACCGTTTCTTGTCCTCACACTGTCGATAATACAAAAAAAGTCAAAGAGTTAGGACATATCAAGGTTAATCAGGTATATGTCGGGACTTGTACAAACGGACGTCTTGAAGATATGAGAGTTGTTGCAAAAATCTTAAAGGGCAAAAAAGTTAACCCTGATGTCAGAATGCTTATTTGTCCTGCATCTCCTGATGTTTACAAAGGATGCTTGAAGGAAGGTCTGCTTGATATATTTATGGATTCTAATGCGGTAATTTTACCTCCCGGATGCGGACCTTGTGTCGGAGTGCACGCTGGAACTTTAGGCGACGGAGAGGTTTGCCTTGCTACTCAAAACAGAAACTTCCAAGGCAGAATGGGCAACACAAAAGGTGAAATCTACCTTGCATCTCCTTATGTAGCAGCCTATACAGCAATAAACGGGTATATATCGGAAAAATAACGAAACAAAGTCTTTCTTTGTGATAATATGTTCTTATGGGGTTCTTATGGGAAAGATAGAATTACTTTTGCCTGCGGGCAGTAAAGAAAAACTTGAATATGCAATACACTACGGGGCTGATGCCGTCTATTTCGGGATGGTTGATTTCAGTCTGCGTGCTATGAGAAAAGGGGAACTAATAACTCTTGATAATCTCAAGGATGTTATAGACGCGGCTCATAACCTTGGAAAGAAAGCACATCTGACTTTAAATATTTTTGCATTTAATAATGATATAAAAAATTTGGAGGGCTGTATTGAACGTATTGCCGATGCAAAACCCGATGCGGTCCTGATTAGTGATATGGGTATAATGATGCTTGCCAAAAAATACATGCCTGACGTTGCAATCCATGTTAGTACTCAAGCCAGCACTCTTAATTATGAGGCTGTTAAATTCTGGGAAGATTTTGGTGCAAAACGTGTTGTTTTAGGGAGAGAAGTCAATATAAAAGATATGGCTTTAATAAAACAAAAAGTTCCGAATATGGAGCTTGAAGTCTTTGTTCACGGAGCACAGTGTGTATCATTCTCGGGCAGATGTCTGCTCAGCGATTATATGACAAATGGTGAGAGAAAAGCTAATCAGGGCAACTGTTGTCAGCCTTGCAGATGGAGTTATAAACTCGTTGAAGAAACCCGTCCGGGACAATATTACGAAATAGAACAAAATAACAGAGGCACTCACATAATGAGTACTAAGGATTTGTGCCTTGTTCATCATCTGAGAGAGCTTATAGACGCGGGCGTTGATTCTCTAAAAGTAGAGGGAAGAACAAAAAGCCTTTATTATGTTTCTGCTGTTGCAAAAACATACAGAGCTGCGATAGACGCTGTTTATAAAGATAAAAATGCCGATATGACACCATATTTTAATGAACTGTTGAAGGTCGGAAACCGCGGATATACAACAGGTTTTTACTTGGGTGACGGCGAATATCCCGCTGACGGTTACAGCTATGATATTTCAAAAGGATTGGCAGGTGCGGATTTCTTGTGTGAAATAACCGACAAAAAAGATGATTATTATAAAATCAAGGTTAAAAACAAATTTTATCCTAATACCGATATTGAAATTATTTCTCCGACCGAACAATTCACTGCTCAAGCTTTAGAGATGAAAGACGAAGACGGCGAAATAAAAGAATATGCAAATACGAATGATGATTTATGGGTAAAATTCTCTCATCCGATAAACGATTATAAATATGCACTTGCAAGAACCGTAGGAATAAAAAATTATGAGAATTAAACCTGATTATAACCTCAAAAATATTTATGAGATTGATTTGGACGAGTTAAAATCCATCGGGATAAAACTCATAATGTTTGATTTGGACAGTACTCTTATGGTTTCTAAGTCCGGTAAATATTTGCCTGAAACCTTAGACTGGTTAAATAAAGTCCAAAATGATTTTAAAATAGTTGTAGTTTCAAACAACAACAGATGCGAGTACATAGATAATGTTCGCTCAATATCTGATTTTGATGTGTTAGGTTCTTGTGCAAAGCCTGATATAACGATAATACGCGATTACATAGACAATTGTAATCTGAATGTTAATGAGTGTGTAATGGTAGGTGACAGACCTCTGACTGATATTTTATGCGGAAAACGCTTAGGGTGTAAAACCATACTTGTAGGCTCAATCAATGCAGAAAACGAGGGACTGCCTACGAGATTTGTTCGCTGGCTTGAGCGTTTGACGATAAAACACTAGTATTACAGAGCGTCTTTTTAGAATTTTAAAGACTCATCAATGTTATTCATTTTAGGGGTTTTGAGCCCTTTGGATTCAAAGTTAAAGTGAATATCCGTAGGAATGTCGGTTATATAGTCGGTTTAGTATAAATCCCCGTTGGAGTCTATTATTTTGAAAAATTGATTTGCTGTCTTTTTGTCATTCGGGTTTTGTTTTAGTTTGTTAACGATACTATCGTGTATAGCATCATCTTTTAGCGCAATTGAGTGTTTCTTTGCAAATTGTACATATCTGCCCGATTGTAAAATGCCTGTCTCAATCGGCACGGATAGGGCTTCTCTTAACCCTGCTAAAGCATTTGAATAATATTGAACGGATTCTTTATCAGTGCTTAAATTCGGGTTTTGTTTGAATTTTTGGCTGTATTTATCTTCTACTTTAAGATATATTCTTTTTCTCATTTTGTCTAAGTCGCTGACGCAGAACCCTTCCGCATTCGGAGTTCCGTCAGGCAGTGCTCTTGATAAAATTCCAAAGTAAGGTTTGTTCATTACGGGGGTGAATGTTGTTATAACATTTGCCATTCTTTCCGCATATTTATCCTCAATCCTTTCTGCAGAGTCAAATTTGCCTTCTTTTCTCAGCTCAGCTGCTTTTGCATTCCATGGGTTAAAAGCATTAAGTGATATATTAAATTGTTCCAGTTCGTTATCGTGAGTAGAATTTGCAAAATATGCGGCAACTTCGTCGGCTCTGTCCTGTGCTGCCTTATCGTGAATGTTCCATCCTGCCGTGTCAAAAAAATCCGTGCTGCCCCGTGCTTTCAATCATTTTTTTGTTTAATTCAGGGAAATAGTGTGTCTCTCCGTTTTTATCCTTGAGATACAGTTCTATGCTGTCTGAGTCGTGGAACAGAGAACCTTCTCTGTATAAGTGTTTTGCTCTCGGACTGTCTTTGTGTGACGAATTTATTGAGATAGAGCCTAATCTGTTTTTTAATTCCTGTATTCCGTCTGTCAGATTTTCAAAATCTTCAAACGTCATTCTGTTTGTTAAACCTTCTGTTTTTTCAAACTTTGTATTTGGTCTTGCATCCGCGTAGCAGTGTAAACAAGCATTTTTACAGCTTCTTAATGTCGCAATCGTATGAATAGAATCTATTGAGAAAGCAATCTCTTTCATAGACATTCCGTCGAAAACGGGAATGCCGTATTGCAATCCTTCTACCTTTTTCATATCCATATTACCCAGCGTCTTTTCTTTGCCCCATAATAGTTTTGGCAGATGTGACATCCTGTCTGCGTATTTTTGAGCTTTTTTATAATCTTTCTCTGTTATAACCTTCTTTGAAAATTCAACGGAATCGTTCAACATCGGTCTAAGAGACGTAAAACCTATTGTTTTATTGAATTTAGTCGGCTGAATTGTATTAAGATTATAATTATAATTTGCAGTAATTGTGTTCATACTGCTTTTAAACCGCGTAAAAATATTTTTTGCGTGCATAATAAAAAACGGGTTATACTTAATTTAAGCATAACCCGTTTTTTGTTATTTAATTTAATTTTATTTGAATTGGTACCATTTTGAAACTTGGTTTTTAGGAAACATCTTTTTGAGTTCGTCCTGACTGACTCCGGTCCCTTGTGATAATTCATCCGCTCCGATTACGACATAGCCTTTATTAACAACAGTTTCACCAGCGTCCCCCGGAACAGCCTCATTACTTTTTTTCATTCTTAATGCCCCTTTCGGCAAATTGTATTTTGCTGAAACGTCTTTAAGCTTTGTCCCTTTAGGAACGTCTATGATGATTTCATCATCGATTTTCTCCCCGCTCATAACTTCTCCGATAACCCCCATAGGTCCGGTTTGGTTATATATTGCTTTTCCGTTTTTTATATCATTGGTTAAAGCTGTTCTTGCGGCTTGTTGTTTCTGCTTTGCCTTAGCTTGCGCCTGTTTTTCTTCGCTGTTATTCACAAACATTGCTTCTTCTGTTTCGGCTCTTTCTACGGGCGTTCCCATACTTGCGCCTTCTGTCGCTCCAATTGATGACGCGCTTGATACTCCTGACATTGCCATATTAATATCTCCTTACTTCACAAATGTGCATACTCTTTCTTATTTACATGAAGTATTTAAAAATCTCTCAATTTCATGAAACATAATTTTGTTTACAAAAGTTTATAATATGTTTTTATTTTGTTGGAGTGTGTTTAGCTTTTCTCGCTTGTTTATTGTTCTTGCGTGCAAATTGTTTAGGAGAAGAATTGAACGAGGTCTGAACACGTTTTACGCTGTATACGTCAGGCATAGCTTGTATGCTGTTCATTACGCTCTTTAATGTGTCTATGTTATCAACTTCAATTCCGAGTTCAATAATCCCGAGTTTATTGAATTTAGATTTTACGTTTGCAAATACAATGTTTGTATTATTATCTGATACCGCAGATATAATATCTTTTAAAAGTCCTTGTTTTTCAGCTGTTTCTATTCTTATATTCGTTGTGTAACGTTTGTCTGTATTTATGCCCGACCATTTAATATCCAATAATCTTTCCGGCTCTATATTATCTAATGTCTTGCAGTCTAATCTGTGTATTGATACCCCTTTAGAGCGCGTAACAACTCCGACAATCGGTTCGCCCGGAATTGGGGAACAACAGCGCGCGAAGGAATAGAGCATTCCTTCCAACCCTTCAATATCTTTTTTCTTAGAGTTTCTGTGTGCGTGTCCGAGTTTCGGCTCATCCGTCTTTTCAGGCTTTTTAAGTTTGTTTGTTATCTTATGAATGGTTGTCTCTCTGTATCCGAGAGCCGCAAACAAATCGTCCGCTGATACGTAATTCATAATCTTAGCGACTTTATCAAACTCGCCGTCTTTGAGGTAATCATCAAATACCTGTTTTGTGAGCTCATGTTCAAGTGAAGCTCTCCCGAGTTCAATATGGTCTTCTCTCTTGTTCTTCTTGAACCATTGTCTTATTTTTGAAGACGCCTGTTTTGTAACAACAAAATTAAGCCATCCGAGCTTTGGAGCTGCAACCTTAGAGGTTAGTATTTCTACAATATCACCGTTGTTTAACTTTGAGTCTAATTGAGCAATACGACCGTTAATAAGGGCCCCAACCGTTCTGTGTCCGACATCAGAGTGTATTCTGTATGCGAAATCTACAGGGGTTGCGTCCTTTGGAAGGTCTATAACGTCCCCGTTAGGAGTGAACGCAAAAACCTGATCCGAGAATAAATCAAGTTTTACGGATTTTGCGTAATCTTCCGCATTAGAGGTTTCATTATTGTATTCTACCAATTTCCTCATCCAAGAAAATTGCATATCTGATTTAGAATTTGCCTTTTGTGAACCTTTTTCTTTATATCTCCAGTGAGCAGCAAGACCGTATTCGGCAATTTCGTGCATGTGCCAAGTTCTAATCTGTACTTCCAGAGGTTTCTTGTTCGGTCCGATAACAGAGGTATGCAAAGACTGATACATATTCCCCTTCGGCATTGCAATATAGTCTTTAAATCTTCCGGGGATTGGTTTAAATTTTGAGTGGATAAGCCCCAGTACCTCATAGCATTCTTTTTCCGTATCAACGATTACACGGACAGCCGTAATATCATATAAATCATGAAACGCTACGTTTTGGCGTCTCATCTTGTTATAGATACTGTAATAGTGTTTAGCACGTCCTGTTATCTCGGCTTTTATACCGCTTTTTTTGATATCTTTTTTTAGTTCTTCTATTAGAAGGTTAACTGTTTTTTCTCTCTCTGCCTTGGTTTGTGAAACTAACTTCGCAATTTCATAATATTTATCAGGATACAGATATTTTAAGGACAAGTCCTCAAGTTCGGCTTTAATCTTCCCGACACCGAGTCTGTTTGCAAGCGGTGCAAATATATCGAGTGTTTCTTGAGCTATTCTTTGTTGTTTTGCGGGAGCCATATAATTGAGGGTTCTCATATTATGCAGTCTGTCCGCGAGCTTTAAGAATATAACCCTAACATCATTTGCCATTGCAATACAAAGACGGCGGAAGTTCTCTGCCTGTCTCTCTTCTTTTGATTTAAACTTTAATTTGCCGAGTTTTGTTACCCCTTGTACAAGAGTCAGGACATCATCGCCGAATTTTTCTTTGATTTCTTCAGGAGTTGTGTCTGTATCTTCAAGAGTATCATGCAGAAACCCTGCCATAAGCGTGTGTTTGTCTGCTCTTAACCCTAATAATATCTTTACGACTTCTACAGGGTGAATAATATACGGTTCCTGAGAAACTCTGTATTGCCCGTTGTGAAGCCTTTGAGCAAATAAAAAAGCTTCATAAATCTCTTTTATGTCTTCTTCCGAGCGGTGTTGCTCCTCCAAAGTTTTTCTTATATCATCAAATAATTTTAATTGATCAATATCATTTTCCATAATATTTATAATAACGGTTTTACGCAGAAATTTCAAGCTGTTTACACCAAGCATTATTTACAATTTGATATAATATTTTACTGTTGATATAATCAAAGTATGATTGACAGATATTCAAGACCTGAAATAAAGAAAATATGGGATTTGGAAACAAAGTTTGACTATTATTTAAAAGTTGAATTGGCTGTTTGTGATGCTTATGTGAAATTAGGCTGTTTCCCCGAAGATAAGATTAAAAAGATACATAAAAAAGCAAAATTCTCCGTTGACAGAATAGATAAAATAGAAAAAGAAGTTCATCACGATGTTATTGCTTTTTTGACCGATGTGAATAACTCCGTAGGTGCCGATTTATCAAGATATATCCATGTAGGGATGACAAGCTCCGACGTAATTGATACGGCATTTTCATTACAAATTCAAGATAGCGGAAAAATAATAAAAGAAGATTTTGAAAAACTGTTGGCAACAATTAAGGCTCTTGCTGTTAAACATAAAGATACAGTCTGTATCGGACGTTCACACGGTGTTCATGCGGAGATTATGACATTTGCCGTAAAACTTTTAAATATGTACGATATGTTGGACAGATGTTATAAAAGATTTTTGAACGCCTTGGAAGAAATGAGAGTCGGGCAAGTCTCAGGCCCCGTCGGAACGTACAGCAATATTCCGACTGAGATTGAGCCTCTTACCTGCGAAATACTTGGTCTTAAACCTGCAAAAATATCAACTCAGATTATTGCAAGAGATTATCACGCATATTTTATGCAATCTTTAGGGCTTACGGCATCTGTTATTGAACAAATAGCAACGGAGATAAGACATTTGCAAAGGACGGAAGTAAGAGAAGTAGAGGAAGGTTTTTCAAAAAAACAAAAAGGCTCATCCGCTATGCCGCATAAGAAAAACCCTGTTTTATCCGAGAATCTTTGCGGGCTCGCCCGTGTCGTCAGAAACAATGTGAATACCGCGATGGAAAATGTAGTACTATGGCATGAACGAGACATTTCACACAGTTCCGCAGAGCGAATTATATTCCCTGATTCTTTGATTTTGACTGATTTTATGCTCACAAGATTAAATAATATTTTTGAACATCTCGTTGTCAAAGTTGATAATATGAAAAAGAATACAAATCTCTTTGGCGGAATTGTTTATTCACAAAAAGTTATGCTGACTCTTGTTGAGAAAGGATTAAAACGTGAAACCGCATATGAGATTGTCCAAAGAAACGCGCTTGACGCGTTTGAAAATGACGGTGATTTCAGATATAATCTTGAACATGATGATGATATTGCAAAATATCTGACTGTTGATGAGTTAGACGATTGTTTCAGTGAAAGTGATTATTTAAAACACATTGCCTCAATTTACGATAAATTTGGTATATAAAAATTTCGATTTCGGAAAATCAAATGAAATAATACGTAAATTGTCATCCTGAGCAATAAACATTAGTGTTAGGATAAAATCGTTTAAATAGTAGCGAAGGATCTCAAAAAACTGCTTTTTTCAAAATTAGAGAGTTGCGAGTTGTCACTACAGCTCGGAAATATTTAAGATTCTTCGCACTCAATTTGTTGCATGTACTCAGAATGACAGTATCGCAAGTATTTAATACAATTTACAAATCCGACAAAATATCCGCATATAAAAAGAAAAGGACTGAAAAGTATCAGTCCGTAACCTTATCTTACTATCTTATTCCCATATCCCATACGGGATTCTACTCGCACGCATTTCCTTGTGCGTACTTTCGATGAAATCTTTATTCTAAAGTTTCTCTGTTATTTAATTTTTGTTATTCCTAATATACCTCCGTTTGTTTTGAATTGTTTTATTGTCAGGCAAAGCCTGACAGATTGATTATCGACTATACCATATCATAATTTTTATTTTTATCAATATTGTCGATTTCATCTAAAATAGTTCTTGCACTTTCGTTATCATTGTTGAATGCAACTACGTCATTTGTGATACGGCTACCGCTACCTGATTTAATTGCTTTTGCCATATGTTTGAATACTTTATTAGCATCTTTTCCTAAAGCTTCAGCAACAGTGTTATAGGATTCTTGATCCATTCCTACGTAACCGTCTTTGCTTGTCGTAATGGTTTCCATATCAGCCAAGTTTTCTTTTACTTTATTTGGTTTTGTTGCATACTTATTGACTTTACCCATATCCAAAGAAGGATCAACTTCTGATAAAGCTTGCATTAAGTCAGCATATGTTTCCGCATCATCTGCGAAAGGAACTGCTGCTGATTTTTCTTGTGCAACCAAATTCTTAAATTGTTCAACGCCTTTATTAAATTCAACGACATCTGTATTTGCAACAACTTGGCTTGCTGCTGATTTATTCAATCCGATGAAAATATTCTTTACAGCATCTTTTTCACTCTTAGAATCAATTCTATCTGTTTTGTTTTCCATACTAGCTGCTGATGTTAGTGCTGATTTTGCTGCATTAAAAATACCGTCGAAACTGATACCCATTTTATATACTCCTATAAGTAATATCCTAATATTTAATTTATTTATTTCTTATGTATATATAAAGTATATCCGACTGCAAAAATTGCCTTTTTAAGACAATAATGTTACAAAATGTTAACAAACGCTTCAAACCGAATAAAGATGGGTTTTCTCTATCTACATTTACCCCTTTCTAGCCTCCTTGGACGGAAGACCATTTCTTTACGTCAAAGACAAGGTCTCTTAAATCAATCTTGAGAGGTTCAACATAGGGTTTGTATTTTTTAATAATCTGTTTCTTTCTCATTGTGAGTTCTTGCACTACGGCAGAACTTTCGCAGGCAATAATCATGGTATGAGCCCCTATCATTCCGTAAGGTTTCGATTTTGTATCAAAGGGCTTGCCCACTACTTTTGCCCAAAATTTCCAAATGGTTGAACGTTTCATCGCTTTTTGGAGCATGGAATTATTTTTCAAAAAATCTGATAGTAAGTCATCTATTCCTTCAAAATCGGTATATAATATTTTATCCATTTTGGTATTCTTTGCCCCTGTTAGCCTTTTATGCTATTATTATACAATGAATTTCGAAAAAACAGAAAACATAATTAAGACTGCAAAAAAAATATTGATTATATCTCATATAAATCCTGATGGTGACGCTTTAGGCTCCACCTGCGGTTTGTATCAGATGATATATAACAGATTTAAGAAAAGGGCTGATTTATGTGCGCTGACTTATTTGTCACCTGTATATAAATTTTTACCTAATATTGAATATGCAAAATCTTCTTATGACAAATCACTTGTATATGATTTGGTCATAACTGTTGATGTAGCAGCACTCGACAGGCTCGGGGATATGCGTATACTATTTGAAAAGGCAAAGACAACTATCAACATTGACCACCATAAAACCAATAATAATTTTGGTGATTATAATTATGTTATGCCTAATGCAAGCTCTGCGGGTGAGGTTTTATACAAATTATTCAAAAATTCGGGTTGGAAAATAGATAAGAATACCGCAGATTGTCTCTATACAGCTATCTTGACAGATACGGGCGGATTTAGGTTCGATAATACAACAGAGGATGTTTTCCTTGCTGTTGCCGATTTAGTTGAGGCAGGTGCAAATCCTAATGAAATATATACAAACTGTTACGAATTAAAATCAAAAAGCTATGTAATGTTCCAAAACTATTGTGTAAACAAGGCGCAATTCCTTGACGATGACAAAATAGCTTATATGACTATATACAAAAGAGATTTAGAACGGTTTAACGCAAATGATGATTATACCGAAGGTTTGGCAGAAACTTTGCGTGCTATAGTCACAACTGATATATCGTTTGTAGCCAAAGAGGTTGAACCTGACAAGGTATGTAAAATATCTATGCGCAGTAAAAAGTTTGACGTATCAAAAATATGTATGGCATTCGGGGGCGGAGGTCATGCAAGAGCTGCGGGATGTACAATAAAATCTTCCGTAGATAATGCCGTAAAGAAAATATTAAACGAGATAAACAAATATGTTAGAGAAGTTAGAGAACAGTAAAACGTTTCATTTCTTAAAAACGACTATTATATCTATTATCGACCACGATTTTTCGGGAATGGCGGCAGAGATGAGCTATATGCTTGTAATCGGGATTTTCCCGTTTATGCTGTTTTTGATGTCTTTGTTTACATTGCTCGGTAAAAACTATTATATGACTCCTCTGTTTTTGTTTCTTGAAAAAGTCATGCCGGAGGAATCTATAACATTGATACATTCTGTTATAAATCAGGTGTTGAGTTTTACAAGCGGAGGCTCGGTTGCTATATTCGGGCTTTTAATTGCGTTTTTTATGTCGATGAATGCGCTTGCTGTAATCATAAAAGGTTTAAACAGAGCCTACAAAGTTGAAGAGACAAGACCTTTTCTGTACACAAGGTTGTTGTCTTGTATTATGGTTGTCGTTGATACTTTGATATTGTCTTTAAGTATAAACATAATCATATTCGGTCGTGTAATTTTAAGATTCTTAATGGCTTATACAAACATGTCCTCAGAAGTGGCAACATTACTGTTGGCTATCCGTTGGCCTATCGCGTTTCTTGCGCTATTTATAATGGCATTTTTACATTACTATATATTCCCTGATGTTTCATGGAGTGAGGAGTTGAGATGTAAGAGTGCACTTCCGGGAACATTGTTTTTCTGTGTAATATGGTTGATAGCGTCAGGCGGGTTCTCAATATACGTAAATACTCTTCATACCTATAACTTCATTTACGGATCAATTGCCGCATTTGCAATGCTTATGGTTTGGTTCTACTTTACCTCTATGTTAATTTTAATAGGGGGCGAAATCAACTCTCAAGTCCATGATAAACTTGAATGTGACAAAATTATGAAGGTTTTGGAAGAGCAGGAAAAAGCCAAAAAGAAAATAGATAACGAAGAAAAATAATTACAGTCCTTGATGATTATTCAATAAAATCGTTACTAGTCTTCACAAATTATTCTTGCGACTTCGCTTAAATCATATTTTAAGCAAGACAACTCTTCACATGAGGTTTGACGATGTTCCCAAAGGCAAGGCTTAATCGGACAATTATCGTGAGCCTTAAGAGGTTTTATATTCGGAGTTTGCGGAACAAGCTTTTTATCATCGGTAGAGCCGAAAAACGGGTACGTTTTTACTCCCAAAGCTACCGCAATGTGAAGCGGAGCGGAGTCCGAACATACAAACTTTTCTGCCTTAGAGATAAGTTTTGCTAAATCTGCCAAGTTCTTTGTTTTCCCGTAATAGTTTTCAAAATTCTGTGTTCTGGAATATTTTTTTATATCTTCAATACATTCCTTATCGTCAGGACCGCCGGCAAGAATAACTCTCTTTCCGTAATCTGATAGTCTGTCTATCAGTTCTGCCCATTCTTTAGAGTTGATTGATTTAATGCAGCCTTTTTTCTTACTCATAAGGCTGACTCCGGGGTGGATAAGCACCGTATTAGGTATTTTTTCTTTCGGTGTTATTGATATTTCAGGTAAATATGTCTTATATTCCGTAATATCCGACACCAAATCATGATACATCTGTGCCGCATATTGGTTTTTGTTTAGCGGAACAGCTTTTGTCAAAAGCATTCTGCTTAGAGCTCCCGTATCGTAACCGTAGCGTTTCGGGGTAAGCGTCATTGCCTCAATGACAGAAATCATAGGATTTGCCCCTGATGATACAACAATGTCATATCTGAACATAACTTTAAAGATAAACTTCATTATCTCTACGTATTTGTTTTTACCTTTTATATCAACTGTTATAACGTTATCAATAATATCCGTTAATTGAGTTATTCCCTTGCTCCTCGGCTCTAGAGCGAGTGTTAGTTTTGAATCAGGAAACTCTTTTTTTAGTGATATAAGTGTAGGCAGAAATAATATTTCATCCCCGAGTCCGCCAAAATTTATTGTTAAAATACGTTTACTCATATATTAATTATAATATAAAAATTATATTGAAATTAAAATAATAAAAAAGAACTCCGATTTTCGGAGTTCTTTTTTATAAATATTATTTAAGTCATTACTTGCTTTTCTTGCCGTAACGTTTGTTGAATCTTTCAACTCTACCTTCAGAGTCTAAGATTTTTTGTTGACCTGTATAGAACGGGTGGCAGTTGTTGCAAATTTCAACCGTGATGTTATCAGCAACAGAACCTGTTTCTATTTCGTTACCGCATACACATTTAATAACTGTTTTCTTATAATCAGGATGTATTCCTTTTTTCATTGTTAACCTTCTTTCTTTTCAAGATTCCAAACTTGAATTACTACATTTCGACTGTGTATATTCTAACTTGCTAAAATTAAATATGCAAGAGGGGTAAATATACAGGTAATGTTTATAATATAAAATAATAAAACTATTAAATATGCAATATAACTGCTTTTTGAGAATTAATGTTAAGTTTTGTAACAACTATTAAACAAATTAATCAATTTTCGAAGAAGAAATAACTTTATTAAAGTACGGGGATTAAATTAGGGGATAATAAAGATGGTTCAAGTTAACGCAGCACAAATAAGAAGCTTTGCAAGAGAAGTTGATAACAAGAGAAATGGCGGCAACGGTAACGGTATCGTTGACGGTTCTGAAATTGAACTTTTCACTAAGAAATGCAAAACAGCAGGTCTTGATAACGTTGATGAAATTATGGAAAATTACAACGAAAACAAGACTCAAAAAGAAGCTAAATTTGAAGCTGACAAAACAACCGCTAACTCCTCTGTCGAAGCTGCAGTTATCTCTGCATTAACTGAAAAAACTGCATTGAGAACAAATGCTCAAGCTTCTAATTCCGCTAAAACTATTAAAGAAGGCACTCAAAAATCTGATGAAAATACTAAATGGTATGATCCTACCACTTGGTTCAATGATAACGGTGATTTCGATTTATTCGATCCTTCTACTTGGTTCAACAATCAAGACGAAGTTTTAGGTTCTACTAAGTTCATCAATTCTAAAAATGCTGTTGAAGTATTATCTGATAAGAACTTCGTAGAAAAAATTGAATCTTCTGATTCAGAAGTTAAAGGTCAAGCAGTTAACCAATCAGTAAAAGCTTTAGTTAAGGCTGCTCAAGATGCTCAAGTTGATGTTTCTGATATCGTTTTTGAAGAAAACGGCGAATATAAAACAGGCAGAGCTCTTACAGATGTTGAATACGGTTCTCCTGTAGCTGCTAACTTCACAAAGGTTGCTCAAGCATTAACTAAGAAAATCTCTGATGCTAAGAAAGCATTAAACGGTCAAGGTTCTAAAGAAGAAATGTTGACAATCGCTTCAAGAAAAATCGACGCTGAAGGCAACGGCAACGGTTACATCGATACAGAAGATGAAATTGTAGCTTTCAAACAATTCGCTGCTGAACACAATATCGATGTTGACTCTATCTTAGAAGAAATCAGAGACAACGAAGAAAACGGTGTTGAAAATACTTCTAAATCTCAAAAAACTATTTACAACATCTTCGATCCTGAACAAAAGGCAGCCAGAGATGCAGCTTACGCAGCAAATGACGCTGATGTTTCAAAACAAATGGCTGACGGTATCGGCGAAGGTGATAACATCATCGAATCAAAAATCCTTAGTGCTGCAAGCAGTGTTGCTACATTCTTCTCTAATATCTTCGAAGGCGACGATGTTAAATTGAACAGCGGTAACGAAGATTTATTGAACAATGCTATCGGCAAAGTAAATTCAGATAACGTTATGACAGTTTTGAACAAAAACCCTGAATTAGTTGATAAGATTATGAACAGATACTCTCACAACTGGGCAATGAACATCTTCGTTGATGACAAGTTCCAAAACTATACAACTCCAATCTTGACAGCTTTGGTTCAAAGAGCTCAAGAAAGCGGAATCGATGTTTCTGATATCGTTATCACTGATGAAAACGGTAATATGATGACAGGTGCTAACAGCGGTGTTAGAGCAGGCAAAGATGCAACCGGCGAAGATTATGTACAATCTGTTATCAAAGCTCTTCAAAACAGAATCAACGAACAAGAAAAAGCTTAATTAAACTTCTCGATTGAAACAAGAGAATTTTAATTCCCCCATAAAA
>DLEF01000036.1:36488-54853 GCA_002481545.1 Cyanobacteria bacterium UBA7753
GATTAAGACGAAAGAATTTTAATCCCCACTACACACAAAACAAAAACTCGATTGAAACATAAAATTTTAAATCCCACAAAAAATTTAAAAAGCGACCTTCCAAACGGTCGCTTTTTTAGTTATATAAGTTTTAAAAGTACAATGCCTGATATAGCACTAATCAAAATCAGGATTAAAGGATCTTTATTTTTTACTACACTGTATATCAGCAGTGCCGTAAAAAAGATAGAGGCAAGTATCTTATGCGGAGCGGATATAACATTAGAGCAAAACAACTGTATTGCAACCGCTGCCAGAAGTGCGCAACTTGTTGGCTTTAGTGCCCAAAGAGACGCTTGTACATAAAAATTATCACTAAATTTCTTGAGCAGTTTTGATACTATTATCCCGATGATTAGGGGAGGCAGTATTTCTGAGCCTGTTGCCACGAATGCTGCAAACATTCCGCCCGCTTTCATTCCAGCGTAAGTTGCTACGTTTATCCCTACGGGACCCGGAGTGATTGTTGCAACAGCTACCATTTGTGTTAATTCTTGCGGGGTATACCAATTGTATATTTGAGTCAAATTGTATAAAAACGGTAATGTTGCATAACCTCCGCCAAATGAAAATAAACCTATCTTAAAAAATTCGTAAAACAGAGAAAAGTACATTATTTATTTTCCTCCGTATATTTTCGTTCAATCATTTTGTATAAAATCCCTACAACAGCGGAAGCTATGATTACGTATGCAGGAGATATTTTGGTAAATAGCATTATAAGAAGTGATATCAGAAAGACAACCCCTGAGCCTATATCAACAACTGCTTTTGACCACATTTCTCTTACTGCCCCTATAATCAAGACTACAACCGCAATTTCTATCCCCCAAAAAGCACATTGAACATACGGGTTATCGACGAAGTTTGAGATTACGGATGCGAGTAATACTATTGCCCAGAACGCAAAAAATGTTATTCCGACTGCTCCGACAATAGAGCCCCATTTCCCTCTCAGTTTATATCCTACGAGGATTGATATATTTATTGCAATTAGCCCCGGTAAAGATTGGCTGACTGCATAATAATCCATTAACTCGTCTGCAGTGAGCCAGTTACGTTTTTCTACGAGTTCGGATTGTAATATAGGAAGGATGATATATCCGCCTCCGAGCAATATTAGCCCCGAATATAAAAATGCAAAGAATATTTCTGCTAAACTAACCCGTTTTTCCATGATTAAATGCGCTATCCCCGTAAAATCTCTTATAAAATAAAAACTTTGCCGAATGTGATTTTGTTACCCTGCCGAACTCAACAGGTTGGTGAACGCCACGGTGCATCCATTTCCCGCTGGCAATTATTTTTATAATTGGCGGGTTTACTTCAAATCATCGATAAGCTAATTCTCCCTAGAATAAAAAATGTAGGAACAAAATAAGCATCCGACAAAGTAATATTATTATCTCATATTTTTATGGTTTTGACAATAGTTTTGTTACATTTATTCTTAAATTTTTCCGAGAATGTAAAAGAGTTGTCCCCTTAATGGAAACAACTCTTTTAGGTCAAATTGTCATGCTGAATTTATTTCAGCATCTATTATTCTGCTCAGATTCCGAAACAAGTTCGGAATGACGGTTAATATCTAATCTTCCGCAAGCAGTTTTTGTGCAAGCGGTTCTTCGACTCTGCCGTTGAGTGATTTAGATACTTTCTTAATTTTATCTGCCATAACTTCCATTTCTTTAGTCCATTGGAAGTTATCAAGAACGTATTTTTCACCCTTTGCAAAGTCCCTGTCGATTTGTATTCTTATTATCTCTTTGAGCATCTTTTGGGCTGCAGGTACCATTTTATCGATATGTACCGTCAAAATACCGTCAGGGCTAATCTCAAGTGCTCCTTCTTTTAAGAAATAATAGTTTTGCATAACGGAACGTACTCTGTGAGCCTGTGACATTGTAGGCTTTGATTTAAGCATGTTATCTGCAGCATATGTTACGATAATTTGCTCTTTTTGTTCCTGTGTATACATTCCGTTTTCTGTCAATACATCAAGCATTGCAAGTGAGGTTATATCAGCCTTATTTTCTTCAATGATTGATTTATACTTCCCGAGGGCTTCCGTGCCTGAGTTTGGTCCGAGAGAGTGAGCGTTTTCGTGCCCTATCGTGAACCAGTGGTCAGCCTCATCATTGTAGTATTTGTGCTGGTCTTTGTTCAATATAGCGTCTAGTCGTTCTTGCAATTTCTTGCGGGAATCTTCACTCGTAATGAGTCTTATTTGTCTGTGATAAACGTTTCTTCTTCCACCGCCTATCGTTAATGATAATTTATCATCATTCGGCAGGTTTTCCGCCAATGTAATCCCCGCTCTGTATTCACCGACATCGCCTGATACCATAACAAGGTCAACATCGACCATAGTTTGCTTAGAATCTTTGCCGGCGGATATATTCTGTACGTATTCATCCTTGAACGGCATATTTTCAGCCATAACAGGTAAGAATGTTTTTATCTTTAAAAGCTCTTCAGTTCCTTTTTTATTGATAATACCGACTCTGCCGCCTAAGAAGTCTTTTCCGATAGCAGGGATATTGTGCTCTTTTAAGATTTCTTTTATTTCATCGTTTTCAATCGCACTTTCAGTGAGTTCATCGGAATAGTTTTCCCTCGTTATTGTGAACTCTAACGGAGTATCCTGCAGAGTTGCCCATTTCTTATCCGCATAAGCGTCAAGCATAGGATCAGCTTTTCTCAAAGCTTTTACCTGCAATTCCAAATATTCGTTAAAGTCTTTGTTTGTGGAAACCTTTGATGCCTTTTCAAGCTCGTCTGCCATTTTTGAAAATTCGTCTTTGAATTTGTCAACGTAATCCGTTGCTACGAGTTCATCGCCTTTTCTTTCTACGACAGAGCGTTGGTTAAGAATGGTTTTAACTTCGTCAAACTTTCCTCTTTTAAGCATTCTCAGAATAATTTGTTGAAATTCAGCTTTGCCTAAATCTTCAGGATAGCATCCTTTCCCTAATGTCGCGTGTACCCCTTTTGCAAGTTCAATAACATTTGTTTCTCTGTCTATCGCACAAACCCCTTTTTGAGCATCGTACAATATTTTTGTAAGTTCTGCCTGTTTGTTTCCTTTTTTGATTTCATCGTTTAAAAATTTTTCAAACGGTAAGTTGTGAACGTTATCAAGCTGTTTATTTACTCTCTCTAAGATATATGCAGCTTTTACAAGATGTTTTAGTGCCTGTTTATCCCCTTCGGCAAGTGACGTATATTCGGGAGCATCAACATCTAACATTTTTTTTGTATTCAAATAATCTTTGCTTGTTCTCTTTTCGAGCTCTTCCATACTCAAATTCAATACATAATCACTCATACTAATATTCCTTTCTTTTGCTTATATTATACCCGTTAGAGGCGATATTGTAAATGTTGAATGTTACGGGCACTAAAAAAGTGCAAAGTTAAAAGTGCAGAGTTATTAACTTTAAACTTTTTACTTAAAAATTAGTGGCGATGTTTTGCCCCGATGTTTTCTTCCCCTCTCATCTAAACGGATGTTTACTTTATATCAAAAATCATTAAATAATATGGTATGATGAAGCGTGTTTTTATAATAGTTGTAGCATTTATGATTTTGCTCCCGATAAATGTGTTTGCGGAGGATGAATGGTCTAATTATTACAATATTGACAGTGCTTGGGACGGACAGAAAACTATCACCAATAAACAGTTCGAGGAAACTATGGACGCGCTCCAAGCAAGAAAGAAGAAAAAAGAAGCTAAACAAAGAGAAAAAGCAATAAGGAAAGTAAAAGGTTCTAGCCTTACCCCCGAAACAGATGCTCATAATGACAACATGGTAAATGAAGAACCTGATGAAACATTAGACGAGTTTCAATTGCTTAATATTCCTGTCGATTTTATAGCTGACGGCAAAAGAATAGAGTGCGGATATTATCAGGTAATAGGGGAAAAGAAACCGGACGGAGTATATTTATTGTTGTATCAGGCGCATGACTTAAAAGCCAGAATAAAAGCCAGAGAAACAAATGATGATTTCAATGAAGAAACCGTTAAGTTTGTAAGAGTCCTTCCGTGCAATGACCATCAAATGAAGATTATATTCGGCTCTGTTGATTTCAATGCGTATGCATTTATTACTTTTATTGAGCCTACACCGTTCTTTAAGGTATCGGAAGATAACGGCAATTATTAGATTTTAGCGGATATTACTCTGTCTATCCCCGCAAGGTCTTTTTGTATAGTTATATCTTTATACCCGTTTTGTTCAAAATAACCTTTTACTGTTTCGGATTGATTTATGCCGAGTTCAAAGACTATATGTCCGCCCTCTGTCAGGTGTTTTTTACCATCGGTTATAATCTTTTTATAATATTCCGTCCCTGTCTCTTCACTCGTAAATAAAGCTGTTTTAGGCTCAAACTCCACCTCTTTTTGTACATTCGTCCCCTGTGGAATATAAGGCGGATTTGAGATAATTAAATCAAATTTTTCATCAGAGATATTATCAAACAAATCGGACTCAATAAATTTGATATTTTGATGCAGGTTTTTCGCATTAGTTTTCGCAGTTGCCAGTGCTTTAGCCGAAATATCAGATGCCGTAACCGTACATTTTGTATTCTCGGATATTGAACATGCTATACAGCCTGTGCCCGTTCCTATGTCCAAAACGGTTTTTAAGCCATTTTTATCAATAATATCAATGGCATGTCTTACGACAATTTCTGTTTCATCTCTAGGGATAAGTACATCTGGGTTAACAATATAGAAGTTGCCCATAAAATAAGCTTTTCCGATTATGTATTGAATAGGCTGTTTCGTTCTTGCTCTGTATTCCGCTTTTTGCTTTACGGTTTTGAGTTTTTCATAGTCAAGCGGTCTTCCCATGATTATATCTTTTGCCGTGTAGTTGCAGTAATGCTCAATCAGCATTTTCACTTCTTTTACGGCTTCATTTTGTTCAATTCCGCTCTTTGTTAATATTTGTACAATCTCTGCTATGCTCATTTATTATTCTGTCCAATTCGTCTCTCATGCTTAATTTTGACATTGTCTCAACGTCTTTTTTCTCTATATTATATTTTTTACACAAACGGTTGTAATAATAAAGCTGTTTTTTTGTCGGAGGCTCTTTTGACATTTTTAACTCCTGCAAAAATTTCCGTTTTTTCTTCTCATATGCTTTTTGCTTTGCAATGATTGGTGCTTGGGACTTCTTATAATCATAGTACCTTTTGCATGCCTTTATATATTCCCGTGTCTCATTTAAAAATTCATCGTCTGCAAGATATTTTTCCAAAAACGGGAATCTTGAATTGTTAATCTTTAAGTAATAATCCTGATCGTCTACAAACTTATACAAGATATCTTCGACGCTTACTTCTTGGTCTTCTTCCGCTTCTTTAATCATATTTGAAACTAAAGAACGCAGAAAAGTGCATAACATGCTTTTCTGCGTTTTATCTAAATATAAATATATTCTTTGCTTTGTTGAGTACAAAATATCCTCTACTTCAATCCGTCATTGATTAAATCTTTAATCGTGAATTTCTTCTGCGAATGTCTGAACGCCATAAGTTTGGAATATAAATCCGCTTTCATCGGGTTAGATTGATATACTTTATTCTCAACACGTTCTGTATCATTTGTTGATGTAGGACTTGTTTCTAAGTTTTCGTTAACAATTAATCTCATTTTTTTATCTCTCTCTTGTGTCATTTAATACCTTGTGTATATATAAAGTATATATCGAAGAAAAAATTGCCTTTTTTATTTCCTAATATTAAGTATTGTAACAATTTTATGAAATCTGTCAAGAGATTTGTTATAAAAAAGCAGAGATTTTGAAAAATACATGACGCTAAAAAAGACCGTCCTCAATATGTGAACGGCCTTTTTTCTTTATTCTCCATAATTTTCCAAAAATGTGTTTGATTTTTTTTATACCTGTTCGGGTTCGTTTTTCTTAACGAACAAAAAATGTATAGTTTTTACGATATTGAACAAGGCTTTATAAGCTATTCTTTTCTTATCCGATTTGATTACATCCGTGCTGTGTTTTAAATCAAGTCTGTTTTTCTTTATTCTTTTTACAAACATAAACTCTTGTATTAACCTTCTGTACTATGCTTACATAGATATATTTAATAATAATTATTTGTTTGTCAAAAGAAAGTATTATATATTTACATGCTTACATGCCAATATAAATTGTTCGATTTTTATCTAAATTCTACTGAATAGCTGTTATTATTCAGTTTGAATATCATTCTTATCTTTTCGCCTTTGTAAGATGTCGGAGGCGCCGCAAAACGAGGAGTTCTCATGAGCATTTTATAGACTTCATCATTTACGGATTTGTTATCTGATTGGAATGTAAAGGCTCTGTTTATCAATTTCCCCGACGCATCAATTGCAAACTCTATTCCGCACTCTCCGCTCCCTTGAACCTGAGAAAATCTCAAATTGCTTAAAAGAGCGCTTCTCAGTCTGTTTTTATAATTTAAGAGCTCATATGTGTTTGTTTTAGCGGTTGAGGTTTGCGGTCTCGGTTTCTGTACTGTTGTTGTACCCTTCTTTTGTTGTTGAGGCGGTTGCTTTTTTACAGTCTGTGCTGGTTTGTTAGGTTTTTGCGTTGTTTGTTTCTTAACAACAGGTTTAGGTTTCTCTATGTTTTGCGGTACAGGTCTAGGTTTTACAAATATTTCTTTTATTTGTTGAACGGGTGTAGGAGCAGGTTCCTCTACAGGTTGCGGTTTCGTCGGTTTGCTGTTTATCCAGAATGTATCCAAATCAGGGATGTTCGGATTAGTTGTCTTAACAATATTTACAGATTTTTGAGTCGTTTTCTCTTGTGGCTTATTGTCTGTTTTAGGGAAAAATATCAAAACCAATATTGATAATATTATGCAAATTGCAAATATAATCCGCGATAATAACTCGGATTTATCAAGCCTTTTTATTTCTGCAGGTATTTTTACTCCTGCTAACGGCTCTTCAATCTCATCAAACGTATCATTTCCGCAGTCGCAGAAATCAGGTTTTACTTTATACTCTTGTCCGCATTCTTTACATCTGTACATACACGGATTATATCATAATTATGAAAATAGGTTAAACCGTGCGGTTAAGATAATTAAATATTAAAACTCTTTCTGGATCCTTCTTCATGATAGTTCCAATCTCCGCAAACAATTTCAATAACTTTTAGCACAAACTCTTTTGCGCAGTCGTTGAAATTCAAATTAAATTCTCTGTTTGATAAATTTCTGATTTTGAATATTGCGTTTCTCATTTTATCAGGCGGAATATATAAAGATGCGATTTCGTTATCCAATAACCTTTTCATGCATTCGCTCTGATCTTGAGCTCCCTTTATAATATCTGTATAATTTCCTCTTACAGCCATTATTCTGTTTGAGAAAAACGGTTGTTGCTGGTCTCTGTATAATACTTGTGGTTTATAATTACATCTCGTTGTTAAACTTATGGTGTTCCATAATATATTAATAGTTACATATGATTTTGCTGCATCATATTCCGTATAAATACTTTGAGTAGGGATACCTCTGGAGGAGAAAGATTTCTTTAAAGTTTCTTCTATTGCCTTTAAGTCCCTTATTATATTAGAGAAAACCTCATTCATATTGACCGTTGCATTTTGAAAGTCCAAGAAGTATTTGTACATTTGGACGGAAACAAGTCCGACACGCTCTTGAATAAGCGCATCTTTGTTTGAATTTATTTCATTATTGTCAAACCTTTCGTATCCGTTAACCAAAGTATTTCTCCTAAAAAAATTTTACATCCAAATATAATGGGTTGTAAAGGTTTTAATGATATTAATATAATAATTTATATCTACAATAACATTTTAAACCATATATGAATATTTTCCAAATTTTATTTAATTAATAATAAAATGTAAATTTTTGTTACAATATTCTGATATCTGAAATCAGCCTGTTTAAATAAACTTTATTTATATATATAAACGTGAGGTGTTAATATGGCAGATAGTAATGCATTAAACAAAATTTTTGCACAGAATATAACGAAGGATAAATTCGTTGAGAACTACGGAAATTTTAAAAGCGGTTTAAGTGCGGATGATATCGGTTCTGTCTTTACCTCTGATTTAGATGTCGGCTCTGACGGGAAATTGTTCAGAACTCCCGAAAAGGATGAGAGCGGAAATGCTGTATTCCAATCTCTTGATACAAATGGGGATAAAAAAGTGAGTGCGGAAGAGGCTGCAAAGTTAAATACAAACTCTGAGGCTAAGGAACTGTTTACAACTTTAGATACAAATAATGACTGGAAATTGGATACTAATGAAATATCCGCATTAACAAAATATTATGATGACAAAGATGACAACAAGAAAATCAGTTTCAATGATTTAACAGGTTTGTACAGCAGAACTATAGAACGATTAGGCGAAAAGAATACGCCTGATAAGGCAGGTGATATTTATAACAAGGCTAAGCAGGATACTTCAACTCCTCCGATGGATAATATAACATCTCAAGAAGATGTAATTATCAACCTTAAAAATACAAGACAAGTGTTATATCAATCAAAAGTTCAGCAGTTACAAAGCCAATTGGATGACGTTGTTACAAAGTCATCTGATATGACAAAGCAACAGAAAAAAGAGTATGAATCTAATAAACAGAAACTTGAAAAAGAAAGAGCAAAAAGAAAAGACAAAGAAGCTGAGTTAGAGCAAACTAAAGAAGATATGGAAATGGCTCAAGCCGAAATTGACTATATCAAAAAACACAAAGATGCCGATTCAAAAGAAAATCAAGATAAAATTGAAAAATATACAAAACAATATAACAATTTAAAATCAAAATGTGATTCTTTATCGTCGGATATAAGTGGTATTGACTCAAAGATAGATAACTTAAACACTAAGCAAGAAACTCTTACAAGTCAGGTCAAATTCAATAAGAATGATGCCGAGATGAATAAGAACAGACTTATGGCTGCATTAAAACAAGAAGAAACATCATACAGAAATGATATGAGAAGCTATGATTCACAATTGACTGCAATAAAATCAGCGGAAGAAATGGCACGAGCAAACGATACAGCTGATTACTCCTCCGAGATGTATCAGGACGGAGATACGTCGAAATACAGTTATGACTCAAAAGCTCTAAAAGCTAAATGGGGCAAAAAGCATCCTGAGTTATCGGACGGATTTTTCAACAAAGTCTGTGAAATATCAAAACGAGTCGGATGTGATCCGAACGGACTTATGGCTGTTATGCAATCCGAAAGTGGTTTGAAAGCAAATGCAAGAAATAAAAGCAGCGGAGCCATCGGTCTTATTCAATTTATGCCTAAAACCGCAAGTATTCTGGGGACTTCGACCGATGCACTTAGTAAAATGTCACCTGAAAAACAGTTAGATTATGTAGAGAAATACTTGAATAGTAACAAGAAAATGGCAGGTATCAAGAGTGGCGAAAAAGTAGATAACGCTACATTGTATACATTGGTATTCTTACCTGCGTATGCTAAACGTGACGTATTGGCAACGAGCGGTTCTGCTTATTACAGATCAAACAAAGGTTTGGATATGGACCACGACGGAAGAATAACGAAAGCCGATATGAATATCCGTATGAACAAGATGATAGCAAAAGCTTAAAAAATTTACTTATAAACAAAATTGTTGTATAATCTCTACATAGCACTGAACTTATATAACCGAGGATTTTATGGGTTTATGGGATAAATTCAAAAACTTTAACGACCAGATTAACAAAGTCGAGCATAATCTGTACGCTTCCAGTCGTGATTTAATGGAGGTTTATGAAAAGAACATCCAGCTTCAGGAGGAAATAAAAGAGCGCACGGAAGAGCTTGAGGTCGCTAACCAGAGGCTTGTTACGGTTCAACATATTTGGGAAATGATGAATTCCTCCCAACCGCTTGCAAATGTTCTTGATTCTATTGTGAACAGTTTGCAAGGAGAATTAGGTTATTTATACAGTTGTATCGTTAAGAAAAAAGTCGATAATCAAGGACTGTATTTGGATTTGCTTGCACAATCGACATGCCCTGTATCTGAAGAAATAACTGCAGTCCTCGGACAATCATTATATGATACCCGTATGAGATGGCATCAAGATGATGATATTGATTACCATATTGAAAACAATAAGATATATCAAAGTCAGGATGTAGATTTTTCCATAAACTATGTTTTGCCGGGATTGTCTTCAAAACAACGTGATGAATTGATTGAAAAATCAGGCATGGCATCTTATATTCTTATTCCGCTAAGAAATAACGGAAAGCACTTTGCCTCTTTGATTGTTTATTCTTCCAGAGAGAAAGCGGAAGAGGCTGAAATAAACTTTTTAAGGCTGTTTTCAAAGCAAATAGAATTGGCAATAACAGTTGCGGATTTATTTCAAACCGTTAAGGAACAGGCTGTGACAGACGGACTTACGGGACTTCATAACAGAAGATATTTTGAGGAAGAAGCTCAAAAAGAAGTTTTACGTGCGCAGAGACAAAATCAGAAATTTACGGTTATCGGACTGGACTTAGATCACTTGAAACAAATAAATGATAAATACGGTCACTCTTGCGGTGATATTGCAATTAAGACTATTGCTGATGTCTTAAAAACAAACGCTCGTTCCATCGATATCGCGGCAAGAATGGGCGGTGAGGAATTTGATTTGTTACTACCGGGGGTTGACCATAACGGCGGACTTATAGCTGCGGAAAGAATCAGAAAAGCTATTGCGGAAGTGCCTATTGATGTCATAGGTCATGTTACCGCAAGTATCGGTGTCGCAACATTCGGAGAACATTCCGACAATTTGAACGAACTTATGGAACTTACCGATCAAGCTATGTATACATCTAAGAAAAACGGAAGAAACAGGGTTACATTAGCTAATCCGGAAGATTTGGAATCTTGGCAGGATATTGCGGTTAACTCATTCATTGAAATTCTTAAAAATGAAAAAATGCCTATTGATAAATCCGTATCCGAACAAATGAATAAAATGCTCAGGAAATTAGATATGGATAATGATGCACTTTATACAGTCTCAGATATGCTTGCAAAACTGTATAACCCTAATCAGCCAAACGGTATGTCAAAACAAAAAATTATTACGGCAAATCTGCTTGCAAAACGATTTGAACTTTCAAAAGAAGATATTGATAAATTAAAAGTCGCAATTCTGTTATATGATATCGGTAATATGATGGTTCCGCAGGATATATTACAAAAGCGTACTCCGCTTACGGAAGAGGAAAAAGATATTATCAAGAAACATCCGATATTGGCTGCAAACGAGATTTTAAAGCCTATTTCTATTGTTCAGAATATTATTCCGATTATAGAGCATCACCATGAAAATTGGGACGGCTCCGGTTATCCGTCAAAAGAGGCAGGGCAGGAAATCCCTCTCAGCTCTCAGATGGTGTTGATTATTGACTCTTACTATGCAATGATTGAGCCTCGTCCGTACAGAAAAGCTAAAACAAAAGAAGAGGCTATCCAATCAATAAAAGATGATATCGGCAAAAAATGGAATTCTAAGATAGCGGAAGAGTTTATTTCTATCATTTCATCAGAAGAGTAATTTTGTAATAAATCAGGCATGTTGTCCTTAATTAGTAATATTAAGGTATAATTAGATTATGGATTACACAATCAAAGATTTCTTAAAACGAAGACCGCAAAGACTCTGTAAAATGTGCGGGAAATGTTGCAGAGTCGTAGTCGCATCCGTTCCGCATGATGAACTTCTAAAACACGCAAAAGAAGGGGATAAAAGCTCCATCGAGTTTTTAGAATTGTTTGAACCGTACGAGAACGTTGAAGCAGCAATGGAGGTTGATGCGGAGATTGTAAAAAATATACCCGACTATCAAAACAGAACTTTTTATCATTGCAGATATTTGCAGGATGATAATCTCTGCTCCAGATATCAAACACGCTATGAGGTCTGTAAACTGTTTCCGTCTTCTCCTTGGGCTGTTTATCCTCCGGGATGCGGTTTTGAAGGCTGGCTTTTCCAAGAAAGAGAAAAACATAAAAAAAGTATCAGAAAACTTAAAGAAGACAGATTATATTATCAGGCGAAGTTGAATACTCCGATAACGGATAAAGAACGGGATTTATATAATCAACTCATAGACAAAATAAATCAGCGAGTTGATTTGTATGCAAAATACGGCTCGAAAGATTGGTAAATCGAAAGTATATCGATTATAGAGCCCTTCTCTCGTATAACTATAACCGCAAATGCATTTACCCCTTTCCTATACTAATGAGAAATTGGAAATTCCTGTCGTTATCATTGTTATTTCAAATTTATCAGCCTGCTTTAAGACCTCTTCCGTTACCCCCGGTTGAATGATTAATGCAATTCTGTCTTGAATTGCTACATTTAAATCGTGAACCGTTAAAGGTACATCGCTTGCGAGTACTGCGGATTTTGAATTATCGCATGCGTTATCAAGCGCATATTCAAACGCAGGTGTCTGTATTCCTTGTGCAATACCTGATGTCTTAAAATCTTTTGCAACTACAACAGCGGAGCTTTTTATGTGTTTAATTATTTTCCATGCAAATATTGCATCTTCTACCTGTTCAACGGTAGGTTTTGTCTTTGATACGACTTTGAATGAATCTTTATCAAGTTCTTGTTTGTTTTTATCTTGAACTATTACCCCGAACGGAGTTTTATAATATTCATCGGTTAAGAATTTTTTATAATCTTTTAATGGGGTGTTCAATTTTACGTAATTAATATTGTAATCTTCCATATACGCAAACGCCGCGTCCGTAAAATCAGACGCTACAACCAAATGTTGAGATGTCAGAAGTTTTATGATATCCAAATCAACTGTTTTTGTTAATGCTACAACTCCGCATATCGCATCGACAGGGTTCCCGTCAACCGCTTTTTGGAATGAATCAAAAGTTGTACTACCGAGTGCAACAGAGGTCAGAGTATTATTTTTTACAAATACCGTAGCACACACATCGTAGAACTCCGATATTATATTTAGCGCAAGTGACAGATTTACGATATCTGTATACCCCAAATCCTTTGACGTTCTGTAATCAATAATATCATCATTTTTATACAGTTTTGCCGACTGAGCTACGGTTGCTCCGGAGCTTAAATTTGTAACATATTCCAAATTAATATTTTCTTTATTTCCCATTATAATTCATCTCTTTTCCGATAACTAGAAATCTTGTCCTGCCGTAGGTACAGGAGGTTGTGTCATTTGAGGCGCAATAGGTTTAACCTGTTGTTCCTGACGACGTTCCATCTGTTGCGGATTGTAACTGTTTACCTGAACAACATCCTCGGTAGGAGTTACTTCATCCGTGTCGTCTCTGTATCTGCTTACATTTTGAGTTGTAGTCAATCTGTTGACTTTTCTGCTCTTTGTATTAAGCATATCAGGATAGCCGAACTCTTCGTTCCCGTACGGTTCTGTAGCTACTCTCATAACGTCTCTCCATATAACGGCAGGAACTGTACCACCTGTTAAACCGCCCATTTTGGTGTTATCATCGTTACCTACCCATACACCTGTTGCAACGCTAGGAGTAAATCCTACAAACCATGCGTCTTTATAATCATCCGTTGTACCTGTTTTACCGGCACAAGGTTTTCCTATATCAGCTCCGCGACCTGTACCGCGTTTGATAACCATTTTTAACATAGAAGTCATTGTTGCCGCAACTTCCGTATCAAGGACTTTTTCCGATCTTACTCTCGGAGCCGAATATAATATTTTCCCTCTGGAAGATTCTACTCTTTCTATGGCATAAGGTTCTACCTTATATCCGCCGTTTGCGAAGACTCCGTATGCTCTTGTAAGTTCAAACAATTTAACCCCGTTAGAACCTAATGCAATTGTGTAATCGTATTGCAGAGGAGTGTTTATACCCATAATTCTTGCAACTTGGATAACGGAGCGCACTCCGACGTATTCAATCAATCTAACTGCGCAGACATTTGATGAAATCATCAATGCTTTATATAAAGGGATTCTTCCTCTGTATTTGTTTCCGTAGTTATGCGGTGACCATTGACCTATCTTATACGGAGTATCATCAATCATATCATTAGGCGTAAGCCCCTTTTGAATGGCTGCCGTATAGATGAATGGTTTGAACGCAGAGCCCGGAGGTCTGACTGCCTGAACTCTGTCGTATTGGCTGTCTGCATAGTTTTTACCGCCTGCATATACAAGGATTTTCCCGTCAACAGGACTGAATGAGAATATTGCAGCCTGATTGTTTTTGCCTCTCATTCCCCATGCTGCAAGGTCATTAACCAAAGCTTCATTTGCTCTCTTTTGAGCTTTATAATCAAGTGTTGTTATAATCTTATATCCGCCCGATGTTATTTCCTGTTCCGTAAATCCGAGTCTTGCAAGTTCTCTCATTACGTAATCACAGAAATAAGGCGCCTTGTTTAATGTGTAATATTTGGGTACGCTCGTTAAATGTATTTTTTCAGCTTGTGCCTGCTCCATAGTCGCCTTATCTATATAATGCATTTTATACATACGTTCCAATACCTGATTACGACGTTTTTTTGCCAATTGAGGATTGTTAAACGGTGAATATACGGATGGTGCCTGCGGCAACCCTGCAATCAATGCCATTTCTGCCAATGTCAATTGACTTAATTTTTTATTGAAGTAGGTTTCCGCTGCTCCTTCAACCCCGTAAGCGCCTGAGCCTAAATAAACATTGTTCATATACATTTCAAGAATTTGGTCTTTGCTTAAAGATTTTTCTATTCTTGCTGATATGATGATTTCTTTTAATTTTCTGGAATAAGTCTGTTCGTTAGATAAGAACAGCATTCTTGATAACTGCTGTGTAATGGTACTACCACCTTGTACTACGTGACCTGCCAAAACGTTTTCTACCATAGAACGTGTTAAACCCCAGAGGTCATAGCCGTGGTGATTGTAAAAGTTTTTATCTTCTGTTGCGATAATTGCTTGTTGGAGTTGTTTAGGGACATCTTTAATGCTTACTTTTGAGAAAGTGCAAGCGTTAAAGGTCTTAATTACTTCTCCGTCAGAGGAATAGAATGTTGTAACCATATTAGGTCTGAAATCCGATAAATTGTCTATCGGCGGTACTATTGCCAAATATGCTTTCAAAGAAACTATACCGCCTAAAACTACGGCAAGCCCTATTATAAATAATCTTTTTAATGTATCAAAAAGTGTATCTTCGTTATCATGTCTTCTTGATTTTGAAACACGAGTTCTAAAATCGTCATATCCTCTTGAGTATCTTGGCATTAATGGTCACTCCTTATTTAATATCCCCTTTAGCCTTTATATGGTATTATTTTATCAAAAACAAAACAGATAGTAAAAACTTATGATATTCGATTTCTTAGAAAATATAAAAAATGAATTTCTTTCATATTTTGTCCCTGAAAGGGTAGAATATGAGATTGTAGGCGAATGCAAAAAATGCGGTAAATGCTGTAACTATATGTACAGTTTTGATACCTATACGGAAAAAGAATTTAAAATCATGCAATTTTTGTTCCCTGCGTACCGAAGATTTTATATACGAGGAAAAGACAAAGACGGAAATTTAATTTTTGCATGCAAGTACGTAACGAAAGAGGGGTTGTGCTCCGTATATGATAAGAGACTCCCTATGTGCAAAAAATATCCCGCAAAAAAAATATATGCAAAAGCGGATTTGCATGAAGGGTGCGGTTACAGAGTGATTGATAAAACATTTGAGGATTATTTATCTAAAGGAACTAAAGACAATAAAAAAGAGGTTGACTGATTGTCGACCTCTTTTAAACTTCTCGCTATTTATTGATACTCGTCTCTAAATTCTTTCGAGAACTGCCAATGCAGCTTCGTCAGATAAACCTAAACTTTTAGCAAAATCGAAAGCTTCTTCAAATTCAGCCATGAAACCGCCGATTCTTTGTTCTTGAACTTCAGGTTTTTCAGCTTTAGCGATTTTTGCTTTGAAACCTACGGAAGTTCCTGCCATGAAACCTAATACATCGTCTGCCGAGTATTGTTTTGCTGCAGGTTTGTTATCTTTTACTTCCGGTTGAACGGTTTCTTCTTTTTTGTAATCCTCTTTAGCCTGTGCTTTATTTAATGCTGCTGCGTTCTGTGTGAATAAGTTAATGTTGTTAAGTTCCATTTTAAAATCTCCTATAAGTTTTCTTTTATATCCATGTTTACGGCACGTTTAAATAAAATCTTTAGCTTTTTGAACAATATCTTTACAAATGTTTACAAAAGTTGTAATATTGTAAGCATGAGTGATAAGAAAATACTGATTATATCAACGGGAAATATTGCATCAACCGTATACACACTGCCACTTGCAGGTGTTTTGAAAAATTACGGATACAGTGTTGACTATGTTGTATCGGAAAAAGGATTTAGTGTAATAAATAAAAATCCGAAAGTTAACAGAGTCTTTCTTATGTCAATGGAGCGTTGGAGCGGACAATGGTTAAATACTGATACGTGGGAGGCATTCTTTAAGGTTATAAACCGTATTAAAGCGGTCGAATATAATATTGTTATTGATTGCCAACAGGATATAAGAAGTACTTTAACGTTCGCTATGTGTAACGGAAAACGCAAACTTACATACTCCGATGCCAAGGACTTTTCAAAAATCGGCGGGAATGAGTTTTTGGATTCCAAAACCAATATTAAAGAAAACAGTAAAAACAAAGTAATCCGTAATTTGAACTTCCTAAGATATCTTAAATTGGAATTTACGGATATTGTATTCCCACTGCCTGAGCCTGAATATACATATGTTTTGAGATATAACAGACTATGGGATACTCTTGATAAAGATAAAAAGACTATTATTATATCGGCGGGAGCCCGCAATGAAAACAAACGTTGGTCTGTAGCAAATTGGAAAACTCTTATAGACAGAATAAAATCAAAATATAATTTGATATTCACGGGGAGCACTATGGACAAACCGTTTGTAAAAGAAATCGGTGGTGAAGGATTCCTTGATTTGAGCGGAGAAACAAGGGTTGAAAGCTTTATTGAATTATTAAGACATGCCGACCTTGTTATAACAAGTGAAACAGAAACGGCAGCTCTTGCGTGGGCAGTGCAAAAACCGAAGATTATAACAATATTTACATGCTCCGATCCTGAAAAATACAGCCCGATTGATATGAATGATCCGAATAAATACAAATCTTTATACGGAAATCTTGATTGTCAGCCATGCGGTTCGGGTTTGTGTCTTGATGATGTAGCAAGATGCAGAAAATATCCTTCCGTTGATGATGTAATAAGAGCAATTGAAAACTAAGTTACTATACAAAAAAATAACCCTTTGTGTATTTGCGAAGGGTTATTTCTATCTGAATTAATCATTTTTATGTACATCAAAAGCACTCAAAAGATATTCCGCTACTCCAGGAGCATCAGGATCGTGTGAGCCTTTTCCCGTATCTAACGCTCTGATTGCATCCATTTCATCTTCCGAGAGTTCAAAATCGAATATTTCCGCATTACTTTTGATTCTTTCAGGTTTGGTTGATTTAGGGAATACGATTATTCCTTCCTGCACTTCAAATCTTAGGATAATCTGCCCTGCATTTTTGCCGTGGTTTTCCGCTATTTTGGTTATGGTCGCATCTTTCAGCAGTCCTGCGTTTCCGTGACCCAAAGGTCCCCAAGCCTCAAGTTTTACATCATCTTTCGCCAAAACTTTTCTTAACTCTTTCTGTTGGAAATACGGATTAAATTCAACTTGGTTAACGGAAGGTTTTGTATCAAATTGGGGAATTAAATTATTCCAGATTTTAGGAGTCATATTACTAACTCCGATTGAGCGGATTTTGCCCTCTTTTTTAGCTTCCTCGAGCGCTTTCCAAGCTCCGACTACGTCGCCGTACGGTTGGTGAAGAAGGTATAAATCCAGATAATCAAGTCCCATTTTCTTTAATGAAATGTCTACCCCCTTCTTTGCAGCCTCATAGCCGTAATCTTGCAGCCAAAGTTTACTTGTAACAAAAATATCTTCTCGTTTTATACCGCTTTCTCTGACGGCTTTGCCGACTTCCGCTTCATTGAAGTAAGCGGATGCGGTGTCAATATGTCTGATACCGAGCTTTAAAGCATCGGTTACAGCTTTATATGTACTTCCGTCGTTCGGTATCAAAAATGTTCCGAATCCGTATATAGGGATATTAACTCCGTCATTCAATTTTACGCTTGGTATATTTAATGTTTCCATAATTTTCTCCTTTATCTTTTCGAATATTGTTGGTGCGGTAGTGACCGCA
>DLEF01000009.1 GCA_002481545.1 Cyanobacteria bacterium UBA7753
CACTTCAGGTAAATCCGACCTACTTGAACTATTCGATTATGTATCGAGGCGAAACCTTGCACACTACTTTACAAATCGCGAAATAATAATTATGCATTATGAATTAAAAAAGAGCTTGATTATATAATCAAGCTCTTCAAAATCATATTAAATATTAAAATTAAAAATGTCTGTGGGTTGGGTGGATAAGCATGTGAGCAAGTTTATCAGCTCCCTCAAAGTGTCGTGTAGCCAATGTTTTTGCTGCCGATACGTTATCATATTTTACGAAGTGGTGCTCTACTTCAAATCCTCCGTTACCAAAAGTTGTCACAATAGCATAGCATGCTTCGGGATTTTCTGTGAATGGTCTGCCTACACTGCCGTCATTTAATACAGTTTGTCTTGTGTTGGTCTGAAATCCGCATGGTATATGGGTATGACCGCAAAGAATTAAATCCTCTTTTACACCGCTTAGCATTTTTTCAACCTCCTCAAGCGGGGTATCAGGCATAATATCTTCATTATTTCTTCTTGGTGAACCGTGAACCATAAGGATTTTTACCCCGTCAATCGTGAGCGATTTTTGTGCGGGCAAGTCCCTTAAAAATTCTATCTGGTGTTTACTTAGAGTATTAGCCTCTTCCTTCAGTGCATTTGCCATTATGGGTGCATTTTTTGCTACGTTATTAAATACTTCTTCACTGTAATTGGCTATCATCTCATCAGTGTTACCCTGAATCATTTCTACGTTATCGCGCTTGGAAAAACTCATGCAGAAGTTTACCGTATCTCCGGGTTCAGGCCCTGCGAGCGCATAATCACCTAAAAACAACAGTTTTTCGCAATTATTCTTTTGTATATCGTCCATGACTGATTCCAGTGCAAGCAAGTTCCCGTGTATATCAGATAATACTGCAATTTTCATTTTAGCCTCTCCTTAAAATTTGTCTTTTTACCTCCTATTCTAACACTAATACCTGTTTTAAGCGAATAAATAAATTTTGGTTGTTAGGATTTATTTCATCCGCCGCATTATTTAGTTTAATAATTTTCCGTGATATTGCAAGCTGTTTCCATGCCATTTGCATGCCCTGATTTTATTAAAACATGCGAAATCCGCTCATGGCATGCGATTTGCCATGTTGGTTTTATTAAGAAATGTAAACAATGTTAATTCAAAAAGTCAATTTTAAGATGAAAAAATACTTTATCATGGTACAGGGAATTAAAAGAGTAATTTAAACAAGTTTAATGAAACGGAATTAAGTTACACGCAACAACTGTTTGCTCGACATAAGGTGTCTCAAAATGGTTTAAGCAGCTTTTGGTTTCCAAAAGAAATCACAAACAAGTAAGACAAGCGAGGAATTAAAGCGAAAGGCGTAAGCTTGAGTGAATAAAGGTTCCGAGCGGAAAGCGGTTTCAATATAATGAGATTGCAAAGTCGGGCTTGAGTAAGGAACTGAAACGAAAGATGAAAGTCTGAGTAAATAAAGGTTCCAAGCCAAAAGTGGTTTCTGCATAATGAAATTACAAACGAGTAAGATTCGCTAAGTAAGGAATGAAATCTATAGGTATAATCCTAAGAAAATAAAAGTTCCAAGCTGAATGTAATTTCACAAAGACAAGCCTAATATACATACCCCAAACAAAACGTATACGGTTTGTCTCCATGTATAATAAATACGCATTGCGTATATGTTATATAAAGTTCCGTCAATTCGGAACAAAAGAAAAATTATGTTACACACACTTATACTAAGGAGGAATTAAAAATGGTTTACGGAATGCCGTCAGGATGCTGGGAAATAGTAGGACCTAATCAGATAACGCCTACTCACTTTAGAAATCCGAATGCAATATTTTCAACTGGGAATGCAGCAGGGCCTGCACATATCCCATATAGTCAAATAGCTTCAAACAGTATTGTCAATCTGTTCAATCCGACGCCTGCGGGTGATGCTAATTTCAACAGAGATAATATAGCGATGACAATTGATGCACAGCAGTCTTGGATTGATAGGCAGTCAAGTGCGGGCTACTACGGTATATATGATACCTTTGTAAGGAGCCCTCAACAGTAATTAAAAGATTTTTAAAGTACCCTGCGCATATACTTGCACAGGGTATTTTTTATGCTTTTTTATTTATACCGCTATATTCATTGCGTTAGGCAATTGTTTGTTTAAGCCTTCTATTCGCGGATGCAGTCTTGAATCAAATGTGACATGGTCGTTATCAACGGATATCCATTCCGATTTTGATATCCCCTCCGTACAATCAATCCCGCCGAGTGCGTCTTTGTGTACATCCTCCAGTTGGAAATAGTTATTACTTCCGACCGTGTCATTATATCTTAACCCTAATTGCTTAAAATCTGATAATTTTGAGTTAACTTCTTCAATAGAAGGTTTATGGTCAAGTTTTACCGGACAATGTTCTATGAATGAATAAATAGCGACGTCGTTTACTTTATCGTAAAATCTCAACGGTGCGGAGTTTACACTTCTGTTTGTCGTCAAGTACGTATCGACAAGGGCTAAAGGTCCGAGTCCGAACGGTTCATTTAATCCCGTATGTTTCTTTGAACCTATCTTGAATACAAGCTTTTTGCCTTCCGGAGTTTGTACGGCAAAGACATTTTTGTCCGATTTTCCGTCGGAAAAGCTTGAGAAACTGTAGTTTCTGTTACCTATTTTTAAATCAGGGATATTTTGTTTCTGTTTATACCCTTCTTGCATGAACGGATTAAGGTGGTCTAAAATCTGTTCATATGTATGGTTTTCTTTAGGTAAAACAGCAGGAATTTTTCCTATCGTAAACCTGTCATTCCCTCTTAATCTTTGGTATTTGCCCATAAGTGCGTCTTCTCTCCAGTCAGGTCTGACCTTCAAGATTTCTTCCATTGTATGGGCATTATCAAACTTTGTGACGATATATTTTTTGTAAGCTTCTCTGTACGGGTTCCCGGGGATGAATGTTAATAGTGTTTGAGATTTGTCTCCGAGTTTTTTAATCAGTCCGTTTGTAACATTCAACAATTCTTTACCGCAATATGCGATACTGTTTATAAACTGATAGCTCCTGTCTTCCGTTTTCAAGATAGCATTCAGAAAATTGTCCATAGCCTCCGGAGTGTCTTTCATCTTTAAAAACGCATCAACAGGGCGTGTATGGTCAACGTTAATGAGCCAGTTATATTCTTCATATAATTGCCCTACATTGCGCCCCGCTCCGCCTTTGAAATTTGGAGCTTTCTTATATGCTGTATTAGTGTTGATTTGTGTCGTTGTCGGCTGAATTTTCATAACACTTATATAATGCATATGAAAATATTATTTGCTACATTAGTATAACTTTTTACAACTAAAGTATAAATTTTTCAAAAAAACATTAAAGTTTTTAAAAATTGTGCCGTAATGTATTGTATAATAAACTTAAATATCTCAACGAAACAAAATTTAAGAAGGTATACAACTATGACAGAAGAAGAAAAAGGCGCCTCTCTATTCGGACGATCAATCGATATGGTCGAAGGAGATCCCCTTGAAGAAATATTTGCCCTGAACTTAGGAGATTTTATATCTGAGAACTTAATCTCAAAAGATTTAGCCGAAAAAATAGGTAAGAGCGAGAAGAATAAATCAGCACGTTTGAAAAATCAGTTGAAAGAGTTAGTGTCGGTTTATTCAATGGATAATACTTTGTCCGTAATCGGTTTTGACTCAAAAGATGACTATATTATCTATAACTCCATTGCCAAAACCATGAAACAAATTTTAGAAAATGACGCATGCTTTATTTATCTTACAAAAGAAAGTGCATGCGGATTAGATAATGTAACAAAAGATATCGTTCTTGCAGGCTCTTCCAACGATGTGGAAGATACGCAGAATATCGGCTTTGATTTTACTGAGGATGAACCTGTTGTCCAAGCATACAAGAATGTTAAGACAGTGGATGTTCCGAAAGATAAAATCAAAGATATAAAGAAGTTTGCAGAGTTGGGCGAAAAGAATATTGAAAGATATATTGCCGTCCCTATCCATAACAACGCAAATGTTGTCGGTATTTTCGTAATCGAAAACCATACCGAAAAAGAAATTAAACCTGAATTTGTTCACCTTGTGGAATCAATGTCCAAGCTGTTCGGGACATCAATTTCATTACAGAAAACTATCAATGAGACGAACAAATTGATTGCTCAAGATGATGCGCAAACATCCGATTTACAACACATGAGAGCGGAATTGACGGCACTCATCGGTGATTTGGGCGACAATCAGGAAGAATTTATAAAAGCATTGGCTACGGCTGTTGATATCAAGGGACATTATAACGTCGCACACTCTCAAAATACCGCAGATTTGTCACGCAAGCTGGCAACCGAGCTTGGTTTGAACGAAAAGACAAAAGACCTTATCTATTATGCTGGGCTGTTGTCTAATATCGGGAAAATCACCTTGCCTGAAAAATTATTCTCAAATAGCGGTAAGTTGAGTAAAGAGGATTGGGACAAACTCAAAACCTACTCAAATATCGGGGTTAATATTCTTATGAAGATTAACTTCCTGTCAGAGGTTGTTCCGTATATTTGTTATCACAAAGAACATTATGACGGCTCGGGTGAACCTGAAGGACTCGCAAGAATGTCTATTCCGTTCGGCTCAAGAATTATCGCTGTAGCAGACGCGTATTCCGCTTTGACTTCCGACCGTTCTTTCAGAAAAGCTAAAACAAAGGAAGAGGCTCTTGCTATTATGCAGCAGGAAGCAGGAACCAAATGGGATCCTATTGTTGTAGATGCACTCTATGACGTAGTATAAAATCCCCGTACTTCTCATTTTATGGTATTATTTTCTTGAAAAGGAAGGAATAATGATGCATAAAACGGGTAAGGAATTATTGAGAGATTCTTTTTTGAATAAGGGAACCGCGTTTACTTTCGAAGAACGTAAAAAGTACGGATTAATCGGACTTCTGCCTCCACAGGTTGAAGATATTGAAACCCAGAGTAAAAGGGTTTATTCTCAACTGTCGCAAAAATCATCGGATATTGAAAAGCGCAGATATTTAACCGAAATATTTAACGATAATAAAACTCTCTTTTATCACGTTTTTAAAGAGCATACGGAAGAATTAATTCCTATAGTCTATGATCCGATTATTGCAGAGAGTATAGAACAGTATAGCGACCAATATGTAAGCGGAGACGGGGCTGTGTTTCTCTCGATTGATAATCCTGACGATATCGAAATATCCCTCAAAAACGGAGCAGACGACAGAGATATAAAACTCATTGTTGTAACGGATGCGGAAGGTATCTTAGGTATCGGAGACTGGGGCGTAAACGGAGTCGATATAGCGGTCGGGAAACTCATGATTTATACGGCGGCGGCAGGAATTAACCCGAAATCAGTTTTGCCTGTCGTTTTGGATTGCGGAACAAATAACGAAAAACTTTTAGAGAGTCCGTTATATTTGGGAAACAGGCATGAACGTGTTTACGGCGACAGATATTATGATTTCGTCGATAAGTTCGTAAAAACAGCCGAAAAATTATTCCCTAATATGTATCTGCATTTTGAAGACTTCGGACGTTCAAATGCAGCCAATATTTTAAAGAAATATCAAAAAACTTATCCCGTATTTAATGATGACTGCCAAGGAACGGGGATAATAACGCTTGGGGGATTGCTCGGTGCAATGAAATTAAACAATGAAAAATTGACAGACCAAAGATATCTGTGCTTTGGCGCGGGAACCGCAGGAGCGGGGATAACCGAGCGTATCTATAAAGAAATGGTCTCTCAAGGTTTGAGTGAGGAAGAAGCAAAGAAACATTTCTTTATGGTAGACAGACAGGGGCTTTTGTTTGAAGATACGGAAGGGCTGACGCCTGAACAAAGACCGTTTGCAAGGAAAAGAAGCGAGTTTGAACATTCCGAAAAATTAGATAATTTAAGAGATGTTGTATTTGCGGTAAAACCGACAATACTTGTGGGAACTTCAACTGTTCCGAATTCGTTTACGGAAGAGATTGTAAAAGGGATGGCATCTTGGTGCGAGCATCCGATAATATTCCCTCTTAGTAATCCGACAAAGCTTGCGGAGGCAAAAGCAAAAGATTTGATAGAGTGGTCTGACGGAAGAGCTATGGTCGCAACGGGGATCCCGTCGGAGCCTGTTGAATACAATGGTGTAAAATATGAAATAGGGCAGGCAAATAATGCACTTATATATCCCGGGTTAGGGTTGGGTGCTATTGCGACAGGTGCAAAACTTGTTACGGATGATATGATATCTGCTGCGGCGCATGCGTTGAATGATTTTATTGTCCCTCAAGAAGGAGCTGCCGTTTTGCCTCCTGTATCAAAGCTGGCGCAGTTCTCTGAAACAATAGCCGTTGTTGTCGGCAAATGTGTTATAGAGCAGGGCTTAAACCGAGTTGCTGTATCTGATATTGAAAAGACGATAGAAGAAAATATTTGGCAGCCAGAGTATTAATTTGTGGTTGTAGTTTCGATAATTGTAATTATGGTCCAAGGGGGAATATGTTGTTCCCCCTCACTCGCATCTGTAACTGCTTTTATTACAACAGCTGCGGTCTCTCCCGCAGGCAGGGGCGAGACTTTAGCTTGTGCTTTTGCACAAGCAAAGCCGTTGCGATAGCAACGGCTATAACCCTCGCCACTTTGTGGGAGAGGGTGCCGAAGGCGGGTGAGGGGTGCAGCGCAGAGCGGGAAATAATACTCCTTCACATAATTAAAATTATTGGAACCACACAAAAATTAAAAGAGGTTGATTATCAACCTCTAAAGCTCTTCTCTTCCCAAATCTGCATAAAGACACCTAATTAGTGTCATCTCCCAAGATTAAACATGTTTGAATTTCACAAACATATATTTGAAATACTAACTTGTCAAATTTGATTGCTGTTTTTATATATTTAGTTGCTTTGTTATATTCGGCAATCAACGTATTTATATAATACTTTAAAACTTTTATTTTGTCTCTATTTTTTCTTAAACATGACAATTTATTTACATAATATTTGTTTACAAATCACTGAAACACGTACCATATTTAGCGTACATGCTAATCGGTTAATTCCAAAAAATATTTACCAAAGTTTTGTAAATATTCTCAAAATAACACTTGATTTTAAGTTATAATTGGACTTCCTTATGCTATATTTCAGATGTTTTAATCCCGACGCATGATTTTTTGATGAAATTTTTGACTTTATAAAAAAAATCACTAAAATATAAAATGTAGATAGAGCAGGTAGAAAATGAGATTATTAGAGAGATTAAAAGATTTTGAAAATCAGTACATGTTTTTGCGCTGGGTATCCGGGAATGAATACGGAAAGCTGAATCATGTAGGCGAAGACTTCGTCGAGTTCAGTGTCATTGATGTAGACACAATGGAATACAGGGAAACCTTGTTTATTAATGCTCAATTGATACTGGAAGCCGCAGTCGGTGGAGCCGATGTTTCAAGAATTGTCGCAGAAGTTTCTTCCCAATTAACCTTTGGCGAATAACATCCAAAAAACTATTACCACAACGAAAATCAGTTTTGAATAACCTTTTCAAAAGACAAGGGTATGCTTTAGAGGGTATTTCTGTCTTTTGATGAGGTATTCTAAACCACATATTGATTTTATCGACTTCTATACTTTTATCGGGTGCGATAAAGGGGTTACATTATCGCACCATAGTTTTTTTATGTTTTTTTAATTCCGTGAGCTATTTTGGTAAAAGGTTTCCCGAATACGGTATTAGCGACTTTTTCGCCAAGGATGTATCCTGCAAGCCCTGTTCCCGGAACAGGGACAAAATTGCCCGCAACGTACAATATCCCTGAAAGTGACACTCTCGCAAATGCTTTTGCCGTTTCTTTTACTCCTGCGATTGTTCCCTTTTCATGTTTTGCGGCTTTTATATCATTCACTCCCGTTATCTCTTTTAATGCGGATTTTATCTCTGGTGCTGATTTTTTAAGTCCTTCTAATTTTGCTTTAATAGATGATGCGTTCGGATTTTCACTCAAGGCGGTATTTTTTGAGGCTCTTACGTTACGGCTTACTTTTTTTACGGTATCTGATATTACTCCGATGCTGTCGGAACATGATGACAAACCGTCCATTACGGGTTTTATTGCCCCGGAGACGTATCCTGTTCCTTCCGCTACTCTTGTTCTTACAGTTCCCGCATCATGTATGCGTGAAGCTCTGCGCGCAACATCCGCACCGTGCGACGAGCTGTCGGCTATTGTTGTTAAACTTCTTGTTATTGGTGTTATTATGTTACTTGCTACACGCATATAAACTACCTTCATATTATATAAGTAAACAAATCTCTAATTCTTTACTAATTATACAACAAATGTTAAGACATGTTACAACATGCGCGAACACTGAAATTCGACCTAAAATAAAAACTTTATTTATGTAAGAGAGCAATAAAAAAAGTAAGGACATTATGCCTGCAATATCGTTTAATGATGAATTATTAAAAAAGAAATATCAAATCTTAAATGACATGCGCATATCCGGCGGAAAAGACAACAACGGCAAATCCGGCGGGGTAAAGAGCGATGAACTGTCGTTCTATGACCGATATGGTGCGAATGATGTCTTTAGTGCTGCTGCAAAAGCAGGAACAACTAATCCTACTGTCAGGACGGGGATGGATGCGGGAGCATCCTCTCAAGGAGCGTCTCTGGTAGGGGATGGAAACAACAATTTTTCACTGGTTAATGCACTGCAAACCGATAATCTTCCGGATTCAAATGTCGCGATAGGCGGAGTAAACGCTCAAGCGGGTGTTCATCTTGCAACGCCGAGCGGACTTAATCAAACTACAGGCTCGGGAGAAAACGGTGCACAGGGCGGTGCCACGGACGGACAAACAAATCAGCATCGGGGTGCATATCAGAACTTCCTTGCACAAGCAGGCGGTGGCGGAGGTATATTAGAATCATCTCCGGGGCCGACTGGCAACAGGTTCTTGGCGGGTGATACAGGAGGTAACCCAATAGGGGATAAACCACCTGCAAGTCAACCTAAACCGACAGGCGAGGCAACACTCACAACTACAAATCCGAACGAATCGGGTAAATCCGAAGGTGGCGACAAAGTCGGTGATAACAATTCGGGTGTAAATCCGAATAATCCGAGTGATTCAGGGAACCCGAAGGTCGGGGATAATCCTGATGTGCAGAATAATCCGGATAATCCGAAAAATGATACATCGACGGATAATCCGCCTGAGACAACGAAACAAATTGATAAAGAAGCTGAAAAACAAGCAAGACTTGAAGCCGAAAAAAGAGCTCAAGAAGAAGCGCAAAAACGTGCAGCGGAGCAAGATAAAGATAAAATTGCGGCATAGCCTTCAGGCAAGATTTATCAATCGTTCATATTCACGAAGTAACAACTCCTTATTTGGTCTGATATCAACAATATCCCAAGGGAGTTGTTCTTCTTTTGTATATTGACGGGTTACGTATTTGTCCGTATCAATTTTTAAATTTTTAGCGGCTTTTTTGTAGGCGCCAATGTTCCCGCCGAGGTTATAAACTTCTATCATATAGTCTGCAAGAGTTTCATTCCCTCTGGACAACATTGTTTGATAATAGTCCCATTTAGGGCTTGAAAATCTTGGGTTCGTTCCTATTTTATGAAGTTCTCTCTGCAGGTATTTAATCTTCTTTTCTAATGATTTGGTATCGTCTTTTGCCACCCATTGGAGCGGGGTATGCGGTTTTGGTACAAACGTTGAGAACGAAAACGTTATATCAAACCCTTTAAATTCTTTCTTTAAGTCTTTGCCGAGTCTTACAAACTCTTGGATGTCAAAATCAGTTTCGGTCGGGAGCCCGAGCATAGCATATATTTTTATTCCCTTTAATCCGTTTTCTTTTGCAAGTCTTACCGCGCGGAAAATTTGTTCCTCTGTTATGTGTTTGTTAATTACTTTCCGTAGTCTTTCGCTTGCCGCCTCAATTGCGATTGTTATATTTTTTTGTCCTGTAGCAACGAGGGTTTTTATAATCTCGGGCGTCAGAGTGTTTGCTCTCATTGAGGATATGCTCATCTCTATTTCTTGTCCCGATTGGACTTTGTTATATATATATTTGCAAATATCGTTAAACTTCGGATGTGCACTTACCAATGCTCCCAACAAGGCTATTTTGTTTGTATATTTTAGCCCCAATTCTATCTTATCAATAATGGTTTCATATTTTACAAACCTTGCGGGCAGGTTGAGATAGGAGGCAATACAAAATCCGCAGCAGTTGTAGCAACCTCTTGAGGTTTCTATAATAAATGTGTTCTTAAAAAAACTTTCATCACTCAAAACGGGAGTATAAATACATTCCGTGAGTTTGGAATGAGATTTTTTTACATGATTTTTTTCGTTATGAACCTTTGGTATATAGACTCCCTCTATTTCGGATAATTCCGCGAATAACTCGTCTTTGTCCTCTGCCCCTACTTCTTTACAAATTTTCAAAGCCTTTGTATTGGTATATTCTCCGTCTCCTATTATCATAAAATCAAATATTCCATCGTACGGACGCGGATTTGCTGTTATAACAGGCCCGCCTGCGAATATAAGAGGATAATGTCCGTTATCCCTGTCCTTTGATTTAAACGGAATATTGTATCTTTCAAGAATTTTGAAAACATTTATAAAATCCATATCGAATGACATTGAAAACCCTATTGCATCAACCTCTTCGGGGCGTAAAACCGTATTATCTGTATCGGTACAAATTCGCTCTACAAAAAATTCGTCGGACTCGTCTAATTGTTTATAGAGCCACATATACCCTAAAGATGACAGAGAGAATGAGTTGCACTCAGGAAATGCAAACCAAACATTATACCCTGCCTGTTTATTCAATTTTCGTTCATATAAATACGTTTCAGCCATTATTTTTATAATTCGTAATTATTACTGAGATCCTTCGCCGATATTTGATTGGTTATTTCCCAATTTTTTTGAATAGTGCTCAGGATGACGTGCCTTTTAGTACCTTCGTGCCTTAGAGCCTTTATTACCCTACTCTTCTTTGTTGATAGGTTTGATATACAATTCGTCTATCAAAACAGCGACGGTCGCCGCGATAGGTGGCGCAAAGACTACTCCTATAGGCCCTAAGAACTTCGCTGTTACAAACAATGCGAAGAATATTATCAACGGATGTAAGTCCATAAATTTGCCGAAGACATACGGTCTTACAAAGTTGTTTTCTATCCATTGAGCCAACAGGAAGAAGAATATAACGAGTCCTAAAATGACAGGTCCGTAGTGGTAACACATAAACGCACAAATGATACCTGCGATTGTAGGTCCGACTATCGGGATTAAATCGAGGATAGCCGAGATAAATCCTAAAAATACCGCGCAATCTATTCTCATAACGAGAAGAGGTATCATTACACAAATACCGACACTCGTTATTACCGCAAGTTGAGCCACAATGTAGTTACCAATCTTTTCTGAAATAGAATTTACAATTTTATCTGCTTTTTTCTTTAAATGTGAAGGAAAGAAAAGCATAAATGCCTTTTCAAGCGTTTTTCTGTCAACAAGTAAATAATACGTGATAACACAAACGGATAACACATATATAAATGCTGACGCTAAATTCAATGATATTGAGATAAACTGATCGAAGAACTCTTGTGTAAAATTGGTTATCGGAGCTACTATTGATGAAACATTAATCATTGAAAGTACGCTCTTGCCTAAGATTTGTTTATGCAGGACAAAATCTTTTGCTGTATCGAATTGATCCGGCATTGCGACAACAAATTGTTCTATCTGTTGCACTGCAACTATTACCAGCGGTATAAATACCGATACTAATATTATGCCAATTCCGCCCATAACAACACAAGTTGCAAGCGGTCGGCTCATTTTTTCGCTGAATTTATCAACCAACGGATTGAGTGAGCACGCGAATACATACGCAATAAAGAATATCATCACCGTTGTTGTAATCTGTGATAAGAACTTCAAAAGCAGTAAAACCATTATTATAAAAATAATGTTCTTTACTGCTACATTATGATTTTTAAACATGATTTAACCTCGTTTTGATATATAACATATGAGTAAAAATGTATTTACTCTACGTGATTATATTATCAAAAACAGGTTATAAAATAAATATTCCGTTATGCTGCTGATGTTGCGTTATTGGCACCTGCGCCATTTAATTGGTCAAATGCAGGTTTAACAAATTGGGTTATGAAAGTTTCGTTTTCATCGTCATTCAACGGTGTTCCGAATTGTTTATCGGTAATGTGTAATAATGTTGTTCCTCTGAAAGGCATTGAACGAACTTCAAATCTTTCCGACAATTGAGTATTATTTACGGTAAATTTAATATCTTGCATAGATAGACCATGGAAACGAGGCATTTTTTCAAGTGAAGCATCGTTAACCATATGTTGTACGGTTAATTGCATGTTTTGATTGAAACTAGGGTTTTTAAGTGAATTTCCAAAATAAACACCGTCCCCGTTAGAGTTGATTCTATATTGATTGGAGCCGATTCCTGCTTGTTCAATATTTGCAGAAACCCCTTTTGAAGCATGTTGCCAAACGATAGGTTTTGAATTAGCCGGTTCCACATTCGCAACCTGTTGTTGCGTTATTTGTGTATCATCTGCCTGAAATGTACTGGTAGCATCGGCTCTATATCTTGAACCAATTGGACTTGAATGTTGGATTGCTGATTCTGTGCCCATTAAAAACCTCGCTTGTCTTCTTATTGTTTAATATACATATATAAAGTCTAAAAGTATATACTAATTGCCTTTTTTAACATGTTTCTGTAACATGTCTTTACAATTATTGATTTTGATAAAATGGCTAAAATATATGCTATATGTGAGCTTGTACGGATATAAATATAAATTTTTGTAACAAAAATGAAATGGTTTTGTTATATACTTTGTATATACGGGTACATGATAAATGTAACTAATCTAATCTCTTTTCTTTATTTTCTCCTCCACTATTAAAAAGCGTGAGTATGTGCCGTATCAATAGATCGGCATTTTTATTTTATAGGGATATTTTACAGGTGTTTGGTTATGCAATATTTAAAGTTATTCTAAAATCAGTAGAAGTGTTGTCGGATTTGACAAGTTCAAATTCTCCCGACATATCTTCAATCATTTTTTTGCAGATAGCAAGTCCGAATCCGTTTCCGTTAGATTTTGTGGTATACCCTTCCTCAAATATTTTATCAGAATTTTCTATAGGTTTGGCATTGTTGGATATTGTGACATAGACTTTTCCTTTTTCGGTTTTTGCCGTGACAGATATTTTTTTGTCTTCCGCACTCTCATCAAATGCCTCACAGGCGTTTTTAATTACGTTTATTACTACAGACTCAAACTTATTTTTATCCGCCATAATCTCAACATCATTATCTATATTGAGGTTAAACTTTATACATTTACTTACACCATATATTTTTGCCAAATCTAAAGCCTCATTTAATAAATCGGAAACTTTATAAGGTTTAATATCCGTTGTATCACAGGATTTTAGTTCCAAAAGCGAATTACCTGCGAGTTGTACCGCTCTTTGTATACTGTTAATTGCTCTTGTGATGGTCTCATCTTCTATACCGTTTTTATTAAAGTATTTTTTCAGAACTTCCGTATACAAATCACAGATAGAAAGCTGGTTTTTAATCTCGTGAGATATATGTCTTATTTTATCGGTTTGATATTCCATAGTAATTGTTTAATTATTAATTGGAATTGTCAGGGTTGCCCCCAACAATTCCAAAAACTTAGTACTTATAACTTATCATTTAATCTTTAAAAACATTCATTGCCTAGATTGAGACAAAGTTTGATTTTCTTTTCTTATCAAATCCGTGGCGGATTGCATAAAGAACAGCTTGGGTTCTGTCTCTAACCTGCAATTTTTGGAAAATGTTGTTAACGTGAGTTTTTACGGTTGTTGTGGAAATGAATAATTTTTCCGAAACATCGTTATATCCGTAACCTTGAGTTAACAAGTCCAAAACTTCTTCTTCTCTTTGAGTCAATGTTGACAACAATTCTTCGTCGACGTTGTTTTCTTCTTCTTTGACAGTCTTTTGGAAGTATTCGAAGAATCTCAAAGACAATGCTGAAGGTAAGTAAATCTTTCCTGCCAAAACTTCTTCAATAGCGCAGATAAGTTGAGCGGAAGCCATAGTTTTAAGAACGTATCCTCTTGCGCCGACTTTCATTGCTCTGAAGATTAAATCCGCATCATCATATGCGCTTAATGCCAAAACTTTTGTATTTAATCCTAATTTTTGGATTTCGTGGATTGCTTGTAATCCGTTTTTGTCAGGCATGTTCATATCAACAAGCACGATATCCGGATGATATTTCTTAACCATGTTAACGCCGGTATTTACGCTTGTAGATGTTTGAACAACATCAAAACAGCCTTCCATGTTTAACAACTCTTTTACGCCCATCAGGTGTTCGTAGTTGTCGTCTATTAAAATTATTCTTGCTTTGCTTCTAAAATCTCTATGCATTTTTATCTCCCTAAAGTTATTTCCCTCTCCACCAAATATACTACTACTTTTTAGAGGATAAATTCATCAATACAACTATCCATTTTTAGTGCATTTTGCCCGATAATCTTATCTAATCCGTTTGGTCTATAAAAGGGGGTAAACTCTTATGCAGTCTGTATTTTGCTCCTATCCTCCAAAAGCATGCCATGTCATGCAAATATATTAGACTAAATCGTGGAGCATGCAAAAATTCATCTTATATAGAAACGAGGCGGACTTAACTTAAGTCCGCCTCATCTTAATCATTCTATGAGATGCTGAAACAAGTTCAGCATGACAATCTTATAAAGATTCTCTGTACATTTGAGATACAACTTCTCTTGTAGCCTTTGTAGGAGCTATATCCAACAAACCTTTAAGAGAAGGTGTAGTGAATGCCAAATCGGTCAATTTATCGACATCAGCGTCGGTAAATCCTTCATCTTTCAATTTGTTAGGTACATCAACCGATTTCAACCATTCGTAAACGCCCTTAGCTGCCTTTTCGGCATCCTTAGCATCAGGATCCAAACCTTTAACGATTGGCTCTAAGATGTATGCCAAAGTGTTTGCTCTTGCAGTGTAGATATTCTTAATTACTGCAGGTAACAACATTGATAAGCCCAAACCGTGAGCCAATCCAGGTTTAACGGCACTCAAAGGGTGTTCCAAAGCGTGTGTATAGTGTAACAAACCGTTATCAAATCCTACACCGCCCATCATTGCTGCGTAGCAAAGGAAGTATCTTGCCTCTTTGTCGTTAGGATCTTTGATTGCTTTCGGCAAGTACTTAGCAACAAGGGTGATAACTTCTCTTGCAAGTGTAATCGTATAAGGTGATGTAACTGTAGAAGTTGCAGCCTCGATTACGTGGTTAACCGCATCGATTGAAACATATCTTGTTTGTTTCGGTGACAAACCGCACATCAAATCAGGATCATCGATTGCATAAGTAGGATAGATGCAATCATATGCAATTGCAGGTTTGTAGTTCTTTTCCAAGATAGTTGCAACAGCAAATCTGTTTGTTTCAGAACCTGTACCGTGAGTTAAGTTGATAGCAACGATAGGTGCTGCCTCGGTTGGTGTGAACTTAAATTCAAACAAGCTTGCACCTGTTTCATTAGGGTATTTCAACAGGATAGCTACTGATTTACCTGCGTCCGTAGGTGAACCGCCACCGATTGTGATAACGGCTTTTGCACCGAAATCTTTAGCCATCTTTGTAGCTTCATCAATTGCATCCGTGTTAGGGTTTGGAGTAACTTTATCATAGTTGATATAGCCGATATTGTTGTCTTTCAAAGCTTTTTCAACAACATCCCATGCGCCTGTTGACTTGTATGCATGACGTCCTGACATTACGATAACTTTGTCTATTCCTTTGGATGCAAATTCTTTTGCAATGTCTTCAATCTTATGTATTGCTCCGCAACCAAAGAATACACTGGTTCTTGTACGAATTTCTTTTACTTCATGAATGTTTTGATCTTTTTCCCACATAACGGATGCTCCTTTCTTATTAAATAGCATTTATTCACCTATCATTATATACGGTAAAAATATTGTGAAAAGTTAAAAAATTGTTATTAATTTTAAAAATAAGACAATTTAGAGAAACATTATATTTCAGTTGCTCCCCGCCTATAGCTCTAATATTTCACTATCGTGAAATATTAGAGCTATTATCCTCCCCCACTGGGGCGGATAAAACCGCTCAGCGGTTAATATTGACATCATTGGATAAAATCTATAATATATAAAAAAGAAGGGGACAATGTATTATGTTGGATAAACCGAGGTATTCAAGAGTATCAGATATTATAGACTTGATAATATTTATGCAGTCAAAGGTGAACGGAGTATCCATTGCGGATATCCAAGACAGATTTCATGTATCCAGAAGGACAGCCGAGAGAATGCGTGACAGCGTCCTGAATATTATGCCGCAGGTGGAAGAGATTGATTCTCCGAACGAACGTACAAAACGTTGGGGATTCGTGAATTATTCACTGCGTGAAATTATTAATTTCTCGGCAGAAGATGTTGCACTCCTGGAGAACATATCCAAAAACGCCGATGAGGTTTCGCAAAGAGAGTTAAAAGATATTATTACAAAGATGAAGGCTCTGAACAGCAAACAGATTAACTCTATCGAAAACGAGATTGAGTTCCTTATGCATTCGGAAGGTTATGCAATCAGACAGGCGCCTGTCTATAAAATAGATTTGGATATTTTATCAACAATAAGACAAGGTATAAAACAGGGCTTAAAAATATCCGCTGTTTACAACGGAAAACAAAGAATACTTGAGCCGTTAGGGCTTTTATACGGTGAAAAAATCCATCTTATCGCAAGAGAACCTAAAAAGGGAAAGGGTGAGTATAACTATCTTTTACATAAACTAACGGATGTAAAACTCACTGAAAAGAAATTCTCTTCCAAAGGGTTTAATCTGCAAGAGTATGCAAACCAATCTTTCGGGGTTTATCACGGTGAAATATACGATGTTGAACTTGTCTTCTCAAAAGAAGTTGCGGATGACGTTATGAAATATAATTTCCACCCGAGCCAAAAGGTTACCCCGCAAAAAGACGGCACCGTAAAGGTAACATTCAAAGCAAGCGGAGACAGACATATTATATGGCACTTGTTCAAATGGGGTACAAACGTAAAAATCCTTGCTCCTCAAAAGCTGGTGGATTTATACAAAGACTATTTGAAAGATGTTTTGTATAATCTGAATAAGTAATAAAAGAATAATTTCAGAAGAAGGGGGATGTACCCTCCGGGAGAAGGACAGCAGTTGTAGGCGACAAAGGAGCCTTACAAATGCAGGATGAGGGTTTGCCCGTATAAGCATTGTCTCAAAATGAATGTGCCAATATCACATTACGGAATGAATTTTTTCTAAGTCGGCAATGTTTATTTTGACCTGTCCGAATCTGTACAGGTTCAAGTCTTTTTCGTCTTCGTTTTGCGGAGTGAAAATTATCCCCAGAAAATAGCCGTCATTTTTGAAACAACGTCTTATTATCTCCTGTAATTTCGGCGGTTTTTCGACGTCCTTGACGGGTGCAAGGGCACTCCTTACAAGGAGCCAGCATTTTTTGCCGTTCTTGTCTTCAAACCATATTTGAGGATCAGCCTCAAGGATATCCTGATAAGAGAAGACTTTGTATTTTTTTGCGTTAAGGTACATCAGCGCATATTTTACGGCAAGATTTCTCATTTCCCATTCGGAAAGTTTTACTTTCTCTGTTGTTGCAAGCTGTTCGGGGAAAATTTCTTCATTGGTTTTGGTGTTAAACAGGTTCCATCCGTTTGTTTTTGACTTTACTTTCTCAAAATCGGGTTCTTCCGGATTAGGAACGGTTATAGGAAACTTACACGGGATAAGGTTATTATGTTCACAGGCGTATAATTGACGGCTTATGTACTCAATCGGCAGATACGAGTTGCCTTTCTCATCCTGAATATCAATTGCGACAGAAAAAACCTTGTTTTTGTATATAAAAGTCATATCATCGAAGGCAGGATAAGTGTATTGTGCTCTAATCCACGCACAGCCGTTCAAAAGGTTCATATGTTTCTGGATTTGTTCTCCCGCAAGGTCACGGGAATACAAAAGCAAAGCACTCGGCGGTCTTGCGCTCACTTTTTGGCTTTCCTTTGATAAATCCTGATATTTTGGTTTTTCGTGTCTCCCCTGCAGAGGGTTTAGCAATTTATTAAAAAAATCCATAACTGCTCCTATCTGTATTTTAGCATAATTAAAAGGATAGAGTATAAAAAAGTACAATTAGTGATATAATGAAAATATGGAGGGTATGAAATTGGCAATAAAACCTTGGACAGATTATTTTTTGGATTTAGCAAAGACATGTTCGTCACGTTCTAACTGTATAAGAGCGCAAGTCGGAGCCGTCATTGTAGGTGACGACAAAAAGATAAAAGCTACGGGCTACAACGGAACCCCGTCAGGTGTTGAATCTTGCTATGAGCGCGGAACATGCTATCGTATAAAACATAATATCCAATCAGGTACAAGATACGAAACCTGCCGTTCCATCCACGCAGAACAGAACGCAATCATTCAAGCGGGGCAAGACAGATGTAAGGGTGCCACAATGTATATTTACGGGCACAATATTATTTGTATACTTTGCAAAAGGTTTATTGTTCAATCGGGTATAAAAGACGTATACCTTAAAAAAGATGATAATTCCGAAATACATCACGTTTCCGTAGAAGAAATAAAACGTGAACTGGAAGAAGAATAACTTTACTAATACAGATTTATCATTAAGACGAATAAAGAATTATGCCATTCAGATATAAATTACAAAAAATGCTTGATTTCCGTAACAGGGAAAAAGAACAGCAAGAAGCGGTAGTCACCAAGGCTAAACACAAGTTAGCCATGGCGGAACAAAAAGTTGAACAAAACAAACAGGAAATAACACAGGTATCAATCGCCCAAAGACATGCTGATTATACTATGATGGAATATTATGACAGATATCTTCACCACCTTTGGGAAAAGGCGGAAATTTTGGAACAAGACCGCAAAGAGGCTGAACAGGAAGTACAGACGGAAGTGCAAAAACTCGTCGTGTGCGAGCAGAAAGTAAAAGTACTTGAAAAGCACAAAGAAAAACAAAAAGAATTGTATATAGAAGAAGAGAAGAAAGCCGAACTAAAAACCTTCTCTGAGCTTGGTGTCCAAAGACACTTCATTCGTCACAGAGAACAAATGGAAGAAGAGGAAATGCTCCGCCAATTGAACGGCGACGACGACGAGGAATAGGGGTAGGGGAAAAAGGGCACTAAGTAAGTGCAAAGTGCAAAGTTAATAACTTAGAACTTTGAACTTATAACTTTTAACTTGAAGAGTAGGGTGCGGTTACTACTGCACCAACATAATTGATTAACCCTTCACTTACAACAAACATCCATTATTTATATTATTGAGCATAATTGAAAAATGCGTTATAATCATTAAAAGTATAATTAATAGAAGGAAAAACTATGAGCGAGTTTAAGGTAACATTCAGAGGTGTGAGAGGGAGCTATCCCGTTGCAAATCCCAAATTCTTAGCATATGGCGGAAATACTGCTTGTGTGGAAGTCAATGTCGGCGGACATTTGATAATTTTGGATGCGGGAACGGGTTTGATAGAGCTCGGAAACGAACTTATGGAAAAATATATCGAGTCGGGTACAACGTTAGAGGACAGAACCCCTGTTGAAGCGACTATGTTGTTAAGCCATATTCATCTTGACCATATCCTCGGGATTCCGTTCTTTAAACCTATTCATCTTGCTCTGACGAAACTCCATATCTATGGCGGAGCAGCGCAGTATGAAAAACTTGAGCCTGAATTATCAAGACTTTTGTTTACAAAAACATTCCCTCTCAATATGGGCGATATCGCAGCAAAACTTGATGTTCACGATTTGAACGAAACAAATTATATTATCCTCAGAGAAGGACAAGATCCGATTTTAACAAGTGTCGCGGAGCTTGACGAATATGATATAAATGATGACGACGTAGTAATTTCCTGCTATAAATCTTATGCACATCCGCAAAACGGGGTGTATGTATATAAGATTACTTACAAATGCAAATCCTTTGTTTATGCAACAGACAAAGAAAGCTATGCGGGCGGAGATAAAAAATTGATAAAATTTGCCCGTAACTGTAACCTTCTTGTACATGATGCGCAGTATACAACAGAGGATTATTTGAGTTTATACGCACCGAAACAAGGTTTCGGACACTCAACTTTTGAGATGGCACTCGAGGCGCAAAAACAGACGGGCGCTGAAAAGTTGGTATTCTTCCATTATGATCCGTCATATGACGATGAAAAATTGGATAATTTAAACAAAATGTACGGCAAAGAAAATGCCGTAATGGCGAAAGAAGGCTTAGAAATAAATCTTTTATGAACATCAAAAAATTTATAGTATTTTTATTATTTACCTCAGTATTTTCAAGTGGATTTGCACAACCTATAATTTCGGGTTCGTGCGAGATAAACGCGTCAAGAAATTCCGTATACCACAATGCCGTCGGTATCAGATACTTGGAAGAACATTGCTATTATGCGGCAGTTCAGGAGTTTAAAATCGCTATCAGTTTGAACCCGAACAGCCAGTCTGCGGCGGTATCATATAACAACCTCGGGCGTGCCTATATGGAGCTCGGATTTGCCGAACAGGCACAAGATTGCTTTGAAAGAGCTATATCCTTGTACGGATTAAACTTCGATTATTATAAAAACCTCGCCAAGTGTTATACCGCGCTTGGGAAAGCAAAACAAAAGCTCGTTCAATATCGTAAATCCTCCAATCCGTTGAACAAGGTAATGGTCGGGCTTTTGTATGTAATGACGGGGCAGAAAAGGGCGGGCATGATTACGCTTGATTCTTTCTGTATGTCAGAGCCGGATTTAATAATAACAGGCGGTGTAAGAGAATATTTGAGAGATTTAACGCAGGGCAATCCGACGAATTAAAAAAGAGCAAACCGAATATCAAGTAGGGGAGACTTTGTCTACAAAAATTTATTTATCGTTACTCCCCACCTATATCTCTAATTTTTCACTAACGTGAAATATAAGAGCTATTATCCTCCCCAAGTTGGGGCGGATACCGCTCCGCGGGAAAAAGGGAAGGTGCAGTTTTTGCCCCAACAAATTTTATATAAAAAAGGAGCAATTTTAATTGCTCCTTTTTCAGTAATTATATTTATCAACCCTAGTGAGGTTTTACGGTTGATTTCAAATGCAATTCTCTAAGCTGTTGCAATGAAGCTTCACCCGGAGCATCCGACATCAAGTCTTTAGCACCAGAGTTCTTAGGGAATGCAATTACATCACGGATAGATTCAGTTCTGCAAAGCAATGCAACCAATCTGTCCAAACCGATAGCAAGACCGGCATGAGGTGGTGTACCGTATTGCAGTGCGTTTACCAAGAACCCGAACTTCTCTGCTGCCTCTGCTTCTGTCAAGCCCAATGCCTTGAAGACTTTCTTCTGTACTTCAGGTGAGTGGATTCTGACAGACCCGCCGCCTAATTCCGTTCCGTTGTATACGATATCGTAAGCGATAGATTTAACGTGTCCTAAGTCTCCGCTTTCCAACTTGTCCATATCTTCCATATTAGGTGATGTGAACGGGTGGTGCATAGCCATATATCTGTTTTCTTCGTCAGACCATTCAAACATAGGGAAGTCTACAACCCAAAGAAGTGCGTTATCATCTTTGTTGATAAGGTTCAATGTTTTCCCGAAATGTAATCTTAATCTGCCCATAACGTCATAAACCAATTTTGGCTTATCGGCTACGAAGAAGATAATATCGCCAGGTTTAGCTTGAGCTCTTTCTTGGATAGCCTTTGCCTGTTCGTCTGTTACGAACTTAAGAACAGGTGATTTAGCCGTTCCGTCCTCGCTATAAATAATGTTTGCCAAAGCTTTAGCACCGTATGATACTGCGAGTTTTGTAATCTCATCAATATCTTTTCTTGAGTATTTAGCCCCGCCTTCAATCTTGATACCGCGGACAATACCGCCGGCTTTTAGAGCGTTCTTAACAATCTCAAAATTAGATTCCATAATGATATCGCCGATATCAAACAATTCTAATCCGAATCTTGTATCAGGTTTATCGGAACCGTATTTGTCCATAGCTTCTTGCCAAGTTATTCTCTTGAACGGAGGTTTTACTTCAATGCCTGCCTCTTTGAAAGCAGCTTTTACAACACCTTCGGTCATTTCGATTACGTTATCCTGATCTACAAATGACATTTCCATATCGATTTGAGTGAATTCAGGCTGTCTGTCAGCTCTCAAATCTTCATCACGGAAACATTTTGCAATCTGATAATATCTTTCAAATCCGCCGACCATCAATAATTGCTTGAATATTTGTGGTGATTGTGGAAGTGCATAGAACTTACCTTCCTGTACTCTTGACGGTACCAAATAGTCTCTCGCACCTTCAGGAGTGGTTTTGATAAGGATAGGAGTTTCAACTTCTATGAAATCCTGTTCGTTCAAATAATTTCTAACAGCTGTCACAATCTTATGACGTAATTTAAGGTTGTGGAGCATATTTTCTCTTCTCAAGTCTAAGTATCTGTATTTCAAACGTACATCTTCGGATACGTTTTCATCATCCAAAACGAAAGGTAATGTTTTAGCCTCAGACAAGACTTGAACATATGTAGGATAAGTTTCTACTTCACCTGTCGGAAGTTTGTCATTGTATGTTTCTTCCGGTCTCATAGTAACTTTACCCTTGATATTTATAACTGATTCTGTTTTCACTTTTGAAAATACGGCGTGAACATCAGGGTTGATTTGAGGATCTGCAACGAGTTGGAAGAACCCTGTTCTGTCTCTCAATTCAACAAATATAATTCCGCCTAAATCTCTGACTGTTGATACCCAGCCCGACAATGTAACTTCATCGCCGATATTCTTTGCGGTAAGCTCACCGCAATTATGTGATTTTAACTTAATCTTCACTATTTTTCTCCCTACTATACTGTATGTGTCTAAATAATATCAAAAACAAGATTAAAAGTGAAGAGAAATTTAAAACACATATCGCCCAAAACGACAAAAATGTTAACAAATATCATACAAAATTATGTATGACAAAAGCAGATATTATATTTTCAAATATGATATGTTTTAATTAATCCTACCTTTAAAAAATACAATAACCCTATCAGCTATGCTCTAAAAACCCATTGGCGGTTGAATCGTTTGTTGATTAATTAAATTCTGCTGCTGCATCATCATATCATTGTTCAACTGTAACTGTTGCTGGAACATTTGCTGTTGTACTGCGTCATTTGAAGCATTTGATGCCGCTGCGGTTGCAAGCCCGTGAATCAATGATGCCATAAATATATCCTTAGACATTTTATTGGTAAGTTTATCTATTGATTCATTATCAAGCTTTCCGCTGTCAATGCCGTAATATTTTTTAAATTGTTCTGCATTTTTATCGTTATTATTTATAGACTCTGCTACAGTAAATATTGACGCAACAAAAGTCGCATTTAATTTTCCGTCCTTAGCATTCAAAAGCAGGTTCAAATTATCTATTGAAGTTTGAGGATCTTGTGATTTTTCAAAAGCTTTCCTTATCAGTTTTTTGTATCCTAAGAACGAACGTCCCACTTTTTTCTTATCTGCAAGGATGTCTCTTACATCTTTTGCTGTTGCTCCTTGCGGGATATATTCTTTCATCTCTGCGGGTTCTTCTTTTGCGACTTCTTTTTTGGCTATAGGAGCTGTATCCGTGGATTCCGCAGTATCCGCGGTTTTTGTAGTATCGGTTTCTTTTTCTTCCGTCTTTGGCATTTCAGACGTTGTCGGTGTATATAAAACATTCGCCTTCATAGCGTCTGCTGCTTCTTTTGAAAACTCCTGCGGTTTGGTTTCCGTTGTATCGGTCGGTGCAGGCGCAGGCTTTTCTTCCTGTTTCGGTGCTTTATTTATATTTTGTATTTGTTCCGCTCCTTGAAAGTTTAAGCCTATATTATTCATGGATGCCTCCTGATTTTTTACATTAGTTATAAGTAATTGTTTTTATATTTTTTGCTGTTTTGTAACACATTATGACGGGCGTCGTTTAAAGAACAACGGCATATTGTTCTCTTGGGCGTTAAATACCGCATCTTGTACTCCGTAGGAGTCTAATGACTCGCCTATTCCGATAAATCCGACAGGTCTCGGGTTCAAAACTACCGTTTCATTTTGCATTTGGTTATCCGCAATCTGTGATACTTCGCCCTTTAGAGTAGCGATTAAATCGTCTTTCGGTATTTTCTTGCCGTTTATTATGCAATCTTTTATTTCATCGGGTTTAGAGTGGACAATCTGCGCCATCAATTCCCCGTATTCGTCATTAGTTAACCCGAATCTGTTTTGTACGACATCTTTCATGTTTTTGTAACTGCCGGAAGACAGAGCTGTTTTCAGGTGCCCGTACTGTTTCCCGAATCCGGAGTCAATATTCATATCATATACGTTTGCAACATTGACGTTGTCGTGTTCTAATACAATACCCGAGTTTCTGCCCGCAAAACATTCGCTTTTGTTCCCGCCTTTTAGAAGTGACGCCGAGAACGAAGAACGATAAGCCTTGTTTTTCAATATGTTCAAGGTATGGTCTCTGCCGTCATACCCTAAGAAGTGCGCCAAAATAGGTTTATCTTTTAATTCAGGACGGTCTAAATCTATATATTTTAATTCTCGTCCGTTTACTATTTTTGTCTGTATATACGGTTCAAACTCGTCAAGAGTGGACGTCATCAAAACTTCCTGATTATTATGTATTTTGTTCGCCTCTTTTTCTACGGCAGTTTTGTCATACTTGCAATCGCCTGTTATGACTTTTTCAACCAACGGTGATACATTTTCGTCACCTTTGTATCGTTGATTTATCGCGATGTCTTTCGGGGTAAGTTCGCCTTTGTTCAACTTTTCCGCCCAGCCGATATCGTTTAATAATTGTACTGTTCTGTATTTTTCGGGCTCGGTCATATTGTATCTGTCGAGTATTGAATTTGCATATTCCGCAGATTTTTTCCAGTCTGATGAAATATTAATCGCCATACCATCGTTATCACTCATAAAATGTTGTTTGACAGTTTTAGGTTTTGAATTTATATCCTCTAACCCGTGTAATAATACGGTCATTTTAGAGACGGTCTTATCTTCCGCAGATAATGCTTCATATTTGGGAGATGATACAAGCGTTTTGAGGTTATTTAAAGTTTTTATATCGACTCTTTCGCCGTGTTCGTTTGTTCTTCCGATTAACATTTTAAATTCGGGAAATCCTGTCGTTACCGCATTTACAAATGCAGCTCCTTCGGCACTGTCAGAGTGTATTCCGCCCGAGTAGAATTTATTTATGGCATCATTTATAGTCTTAAATTCTTTTTCTATTTCCTTTGGCGAATTAATACTTTTATCAAATCTTTGCGGGAAACCTTCAATTCCGTCTTTTCCAAATTCCAGTCTGAACACCCGCTCGAGAGTCGCTTTATCTTCTTTCGGTAAATTTTCCGTAACCTTTGTTATGTCGTCTGTGAGCTGTGCTCTTCCGTAATCCAAAGAAAGGTCATTGATATCAATATGTTTCATCCAACTTTCGAGTGTTGTACCCGATACAAAATCTTTATCAAACGCCTTTACTGCATCCTTAGAGGTTTCAACAAAATATTTCTGTTCTTTGCCCAATTCATGATAAAATTTTGCGGCATACCCGTGTTTTTCTAATACTCCAATATCTTTCGGGTTAAGATGCGAAAAACGATACAATCTGCCAATATCATCAGCCATTAGAGATTCTTTTAGTCTGTATCCTCCCAAGGAGGATTCTATTACCTCAGTATTTGTGTAATCGTCCAAAATCGGTTTTAATTCAGGGTTTGTGAAAGCCTCTTTCAAGTTTCGAAATCTGTTGATATCAAGTTTACTAGTGTCATGTTCGTAACCGTGTTCACCAACTCTCGACATCTCAAGGATTCTGTCCCGATAGTTTTTATCGGTTTTTTCAAATTCTTTTGCAAAATCTTTAAGAGCCTGATAATCATATCCTCCATCATGTTTAAATGTATTGACTACATATTGTTTATTACCCAGCCCGGATTTAAGCATTTCATTCGTTGCCTCAACCCCTGCAAGGTTTGCTGTTCCGTCAGGATTTTTGCAAATATCATTTATCCTTCGCTCATAAGACTCTCTCTTGACGAGTTTTTTCTTCAAATCAAGCAGAGTTCTGTCAACATCGCCATTTTTAGTCATGCAATCGGTTAAACTTTTTGCGCACTCATATGAAGAGCTTTTTGACAGCTCTTCTAGCGGTTGCATCAATTTCATCGGTACAATTCCGTCTTTGTTTTTCAAATAAACAAACACTCCGAACGGATCGAGCGAGGAATTGCCCCCTTTTTGAATAAGATGTTCCAGTACGCTTACGTTTTCGGTATTTATCTCGCCGTCAACTCTTAGAAGTTTGACAATATTAGGATTGATGTCTCCGCTGAAAACTTTCCTCAATATGTTTCCGTTTATCGTCCCGTTTTTATTCAGGCATTTTTTATATCATCTATGTCATCCGTAAACGCATTTTCTTTTTTGCATAAGTATGAGGCTATATCAGTACGGGCGAGCCCGTTTTCATCTTTCATTTTTCCTATTGCGTCTGCTAATTTATCAGGATAACGTAATTTCATTGTCCCGTCCGTAAATGAACGTTCTAATCCTCCAATTTTGGCATCTTTTGCAAGCGTATCTGCGACAAGAAGATTGTGCAGACTGTCTTTGCCGTCAATCTGACAGGCTTTTGCAACATCATCGCCAAGCTTGTCTTTTAATTCTGCAGTTATCTTATCATACATACTCCAGCCGTATTTCGGGGTAAAATCAAACCCTGTCGGGATAAGTTTTTCTCCGCCTTTGGCTTTTTTTACACAAGAGTTTAGAAATATCTGCATATCGACAACGCCTGCTCCGTGTTCATAAAGAGTTTTTGCGTAATCGAACGCTACGTTATCAATAAAGTCTTCCTGCCCTTTTGAAAAATTGTTATCCAGTTTGCAACCGTTTAGTGTATCGCCCAAATACAGAGTAAAGACATCATCCTGTTCATAGGTGCCTTTTTTGCCGTTTATGTCCGTAAATTCTCTATATTTATCAAAGAATTTTTTGTCAAAATATTGGTAGCATTTCCCGTTTTTATCAAACCTGTATTCGGTGCATCCTTTAATAATATTTGGGATTCCCCTGATTGAAATTTTATCGTTTTGAAGTAAATCTTCGATAGAATTTTGTATTTCTTTGTTAGTTGTTCCGTCAGGATTTTTTGATAGCTTTATTAAATCCGAAAAATATGTTTTCCAAGCGAATTTCAGATTTTCAGGTTTTTTGTCCGCGAGTGAGAAATATTTATTTGCAAGGTTTACGCTTGCTTCATCAAAGTTTCCGTCTTTGTTTTTGCAGGCTTTTATTAAATCTTTCCCGTCAAAGCTTTCTTTATCAAATTTGAGTTTGTCCAACAGGTTATCAACACTTTGGGATAGCTTTGTTTGAGATGCCCCGTTCAAGATTGAAAAAGAGGCTCTGCCCATAGCGTCTTCCGCCTTCATTCCTGATGAAATATCTTTTGATGTCCCGGGCGCCAAATCGTCTGCGACCTTTTTTGCTGCAGATTTAAGGTCGGAGGCTGTCTTTATTATATTTTTACTCTCAAAGCTATGGATAATATCTTTGTTGAAGTTCATTGATACCTCTATAAAAAATATATCACTTCACTCACGTGTTTACTGATTAATAAAGTATTTTTTTGATGAGTTAATTTCAGAAAAATAATAATTGTTACATAAATTAATAGCATGAAACCATGATAATGATAAAAAAATACAGGTTGAAAAAGCTCATTATTATTGCATTTTGGATATGAATAAACGCCGAAAATAAGAGTACAATTATTTATTGTCGATTTTACACTCATTCAAAATAAAAAGATAATGTTATGTTAAGAAATGTAAACTTGAAGAATAAGGCTATATCGCTGTTTTGAGAGATTTATAAAAAATTTAAAAATAACTGTTGACTTATAATTTTAAAGTGTCATAATAATAAGGTACTATTTAAGTGTACGACAAACACTAAATAATAAAAAGTTAATAGAACTCCTAAAATAGATATAATAAACACTAAAAGAACATTAGGATGCAGAAAACAATCCACTCGACAAATGAGTGGTTTTTTTTTGCAAAGTTTTACACTTTGAATTGTTTGGTATATCTGCTTGGAGGGTGTTCATATCATGTATATGTTGTAATTTCTTAAATAGATACTTTACAATTTGTAATGATAATTGTATTATAGTAATAGATTAGATTGGAGTAAAATTGGCTGATAAATACAAAATACAAGGCGGAAATCAACTCAAAGGAGAGGTTTTAATAGGCGGAGCGAAAAACTCGGTCTTGAAGCTTATGGCTAGTGCCGTCCTTGCGAAGGGTGAATCTAAAATATACAACGTGCCTGAATTGACGGACGTTGAGATTATGCTTGAAGTTATAAACGGATTGGGCGTAAAAACGCACCATGATAAAGAAGAACAATCCGTAACCATTGATGCTACAGATATTACTTCAGTCACGGCAAAATACGAATATGTCAGCAAAATGAGAGCCTCTTTCATTATATTGGGTGCTCTTGTTTCGCGTTGTAAAGAAGCTATTGTTGCACTGCCTGGGGGTTGTGCAATAGGTGAGCGCAGAGTGGATTTCCACATCAAAGGCTTGGAAGCTCTCGGCGCTAAAATAAAGATTGAAAACGGTTATGTTCACGCAAAAGCAACAAAACTTGTAGGTACGGATATTTATTTGGATATCCCGTCCGTAGGTGCTACAGAAAATCTTATGTTAGCGTCAATCTTGGCGGAAGGTTCCACAAGAATACAAAATGCCGCACGTGAGCCTGAAATAATAGATTTGGCAAACTTCTTGAATACAATGGGAGCTGATGTCACCGGTGCGGGAACATCAGAGATTGTAATAAACGGAGTTAAACAAGAAGATTTACATCCAATCGAATATACAACTATCCCTGACAGAATTGAGGCAGGTACGTTTATGTCAATGGTAGCGGCAACAAAGGGTAAAGCTATCATAAGAAATATTTATCCTGCACATTTAACATTCTTTACGGATAAGTTAATGAAGATGGGCGCAAATATTAAACTGATTGAGCCTACCGCAATAGAGGTTTCATGCAAGAACAGACTATCTTCGGTTAATTTTGTTACCCAGCCTTATCCGGGATTCCCGACAGATTTGCAGTCTATGGCAATGGTATTGTTATCTACCGCAAACGGTGTCGGTATTATTACGGAAAGCCTTTACGAAAACAGATTTATGCAGGTTCCGCACCTTATCAGAATGGGTGCTGATATCCATCAGGACAGAAACCATGCCATCATAAAAGGGGTTAAAAAACTCAACGGCGCGACCGTTGTAGCAAGTGACCTCAGAGCAGGTGCATCACTCGTTGTGGCAGGGCTTATGGCTAGCGGAACAACTATTGTAGAACACCTCTACCATATAGACAGAGGTTACGAAAAATTTGACCAAAAAATAAGAAATTTAGGCGGTGATATCATCAGATACAACGATGAAACTTCCGATGAAGAAGTGAGGGAAAGAAATGAGTCACGTATATAAAAGATGGTATGATCATGATCCTAAATTATTAGAAGTTATTGAACTGTTAAGAAATTATCAGGATGAACTTCTTGAACAGGCTGAACAATTCCTTAAAAAACTGGAAGAACAGCTTTCTAAAGAGGCGATTGATAAATTCTACGAAATGGTAAAACCCGTAAACGGAAACCGTTGGTATGACAAAAATCCTACTATTTCAAAAACAGTTGAAATATTGCGAGTTGTTCCGCCGGAAGTCCAAAGAGCATGTGCGGAGAGATTTATTGCCGCTCTTAAAGAAATGGGCGTTGATTATAAGAGCCCTAATGCCGACGACGAAGCTTAATTACTTCCATATTCTATATTTTTATCCCGTGTAACAAAATGTTTACCAAGTAGCAAATTAATTTTTCTCTGTGCATTATATGTATGTGCATATAATGAAGGGGCATATTATGGAAGGTATTACAAATAACACGACAGTAAGCAGAGCGAATTATCACGCAACAGCAAAAGGCGCAATCGGCGGTGCGGCAGCAGGTGCAGCTATTATAGGCGGGGGTTACGGTGCAATTAAAGCAACTCAATCTATGATGAAAAAAGCGGATTATGCCTCAAAGAAAAAATTTATAAAAGCCATGACAGACATAGTTGATGTGGCAGGATTAAATCATGAAAATCAAACCATTTCTCAAATGTTTAAAACTGCAGCAAAAGGTTATTTGAATCCGAAATTTATCGCAAAAACCATGGCTCCGCTTGCGGCAGTCGGTGCAGCTATCGGGTTTGGCGTAGATATGGTTAAAAATAGTGCAAAGAGATTGGAAAACCAATCGGTTAAAGAAGCATAAAAGAGTATATAAAAATAAATTACCTAATACAAAAACGGACAAACTTTATATCAATTTGTCCGTTTTTCTAATGTATAAAAAGCTTTAAAGTGTAAAAGTTACACTTTTGGTTATCTTATTAAACAACCCCTTGCGCTTCCATTGCTTTTGCAAGTTTTTCGAATGCCGCAATGTTTGCGCCTGCTACGTAGTTGCCTGCGACACCGTATTTTTCGGAGGCGTCTTTGCAGGATTTAAAGATATTTGTCATAATCTTATCAAGTTTTTCAACGACTTCATCAAAAGTATAATAATATCTTATGCTGTTTTGAGTCATTTCTATTGCTGATGTTGCAACACCGCCTGCGTTCGCGGCTTTAGCAGGAGCAACAAGAATTTTGTGTTCCAACAAATATATTGTTGCCTCTTCCGTACAAGGCATATTAGCACCTTCGCCGACTGCAAGAACACCGTTTTTAACTAATGTTTTAGCATCTTCAAGGTTCAACTCGTTCTGTGTCGCACAAGGAAGAGCTATATCTGTTTTTGTAGTCCAAGCAGGGTTTGCGGAACCTGATTTTTCTATATATTTAGCCTCCGGATGTTTGTCTAAATATTCTTTTATTCTTCCTCTTTTTACTTCTTTAATTTCTTTTACGAGAGCCAAATCTATGCCGTTTTCATCATAGATACATCCGTTGGAATCACTCATTGTGACGACTTTTGCACCCATAGCTTGAGCTTTTTCGCAGGCATAGATTGCAACGTTTCCCGCACCTGATATCGTAACGGTTTTGTCTTTGATTGAAATATTATTTGCGGCAAGCATCTCTCTCATAAAGAACAACAATCCGTAGCCCGTAGCCTCTGTTCTTGCGAGAGAACCGCCATAGATAGGATCTTTACCTGTTAAGACTCCGCCTTCGTATGCGTCTCTTATACGTCTGTATTGTCCGAAAAGATATCCGATTTCACGTCCGCCGACTCCGATATCGCCTGCAGGTACATCGACATCGTGTCCGATGTGGCGGTATAATTCAGTCATAAAGCTTTGGCAAAATCTCATGATTTCCGCGTCTGATTTGCCTTTCGGGTTAAAGTTACTTCCGCCTTTTGCTCCGCCTATCGGCAAACCTGTAAGAGCGTTTTTAAATATTTGTTCAAACCCTAAGAATTTCATAATGCTAAGGTTTACACTCGGATGGAATCTCAAACCGCCTTTATATGGGCCGATAAGAGAACTGAATTGTACTCTGAATCCTCTGTTTACAATGGTTTGACCTTCGTCATTTACCCAAGGTACTCTGAACATTATTGTTCTTTCGGGTTCAACCATTCTTTCCAAAATGGCTAATTTTTTAAATTCTTTATGTTTTTCAACGACAGGATCAATTGTTGTTAAAACTTCTCTAACCGCCTGTAAATATTCGGTTTCGGCGGGATTTTTTTCAGTTGTTGAGTCGATTACGGCTTTTGTGTATTCGTTCATCGTTTCTTAATTCCTCTATATTGTATATGATTACATTCTCATTTTATATTAAATATATTATTTATATTCAAAATTTTATAAAAAATTAATCAGTTTTAACTAAAGTATACAGTGTATTGATAATAAATCATCATTGTTGTTAAATATGGGTATGAAAAGGAAAGACGTTATAATCTTTATACTCACTGTTGTCATCGTGTTTTTCACGTATAGGATTATAATGGCATATACAAATTCCCCTCTGAATACGGAGGAGCTTATAAATACTAAACAAGTTTCCCCGAACGAACTTTACAGGCAATCTTGGAAAACCGTAAAAAATGATTATATAGATTCTTCCTGCAATTCTCAGGATTGGGGAAGGTGGAAAAATCGTTATAAAGGAAAACTCAAAACGGATGAAGATGCCAGAGTCGCAATAGAGACGATGGTTGCAAGCCTTGACGATTCTTATACAAGGTTTTTGTCAAAAACCGAGTATGCGGAACAGTATCAATCCATTGATTCCCATATCTACGGTATCGGGGTGCATATAATGTCCCGTGCGGGAAATCCTATAGTGTGCGGAGTTATAGAAGATACTCCCGCATACAGAGCGGGACTCAAAGTAAATGATATTATTCTTTCCGTAAACGGAAAGAGTATGAGCGGGGTTGATATATCCAAGGTTGCGGAATGTGTCCGCGGAAAAGAAAATACCGCCGTTATATTGAAGATTAAACGCGGAAAACATATTTTAACAAAGAAAATTATCCGTCAAAAAATAGAGATTAAATCCGTTGAAAGTTCAATAAAACAAGGTAATATCGGGTATATAAAGATAAAGAGTTTTATCGGTTCAAATACAGCCTATGATTTTATATCGGCTTTGAATAAAACAAATAATACAAAAGGGCTTATTATAGATTTGCGCGGGAATACGGGCGGGCTCCTCACAAATGCTGTTATTGCAGCCAACATGTTCATCAATAACGGAACAATTGTAAGTATCGTGTCTAAGAACGGACACAAGAAAGATATCACGGCACAGATGAATTTGCCCGTAATTACAAAACCGACGGTTGTACTTGTTGACGGGATAAGCGCAAGCGCAAGCGAGATACTCTCAGGTGCTCTAAAAGACAATCATAAAGCAATCCTTGTCGGGAATAGAACCTTCGGGAAAGGTTTGATACAGCAGATAGTACCTTTGCCGAACGGAACTGGGTTAAATATAACAATAGCTAAATATCTGACGCCAAACGGCAACGATATCAACAAAAGAGGGATTGAACCCGATTATAAAGTCGATTACACTCTGAAAGATTATAAAAAACATAACGATACCCAACTCAAGAAAGCGGAATATATTATAAATAATATGACCGCACATAATTAATTCGTAATTAAAAAGGCACTAAGATACTAAGGCACTAAGGCACTAAGAATCGCTCCGCGGATATTAGTTGCTCCCCACCTGTATCCGTAATCGCTTTCGCTCAACGGCTACTTCCTCCCCAAGTTGGGGCGGATATCGCTCCGCGGATGCCATTAGTATATGTGATGTAATGCCTGACGAAAATATAAAATTAGGCAAATTGAGGTACGTAAAATGTACCGCTTTTGTTATAGCTTGATTTTTTGTTTGTTTGCAATAATATAAAGGTGAAATTAGCAACTAAAGCACAGAGGGATATTAAAATGATTAGTATTATCGGTAATCCGAGCGAACAGGTTTTTACCCATGGTAAAAATGTAAATGTCGCAGGAAAACATTCAGAAACATTAAAGCAAAAAATCAACTAAAGTATATGCAAGACGGTGAAATCCGCAAGGTAAGTTATTTGGATACGGAAAATGCGCACTATTCAATTTTTAGACGCAATAATAAAATTGACCAGATAACAAAATCCTACGACACACCGCAGCCGATGAAATTCAACGGTAAAATCTATAATATTACATTTCCCGCAAAAAGCGAAAACGGAACCGTATATGAACAAATTAACCCGAAAACATACAGTGTTACTCAAATACAAGTAGATAACAAGGGGAAAGTCGTAAGTATAAATGAACCGTTTGAAAATAAAATCGCAAACGGCGTAAAAAAGATATTCGGTAAAATCGGCAGAGGTATAAAGAAGTTATAGATGTCGGAGTGGTGAGACACAATAAATCAGAGTAGGGTGCGGTCACTACCGCACCAACTGAAATCGTTTCTGAATTGTGGTTTTGTCGTCTGCGCAAATTCTTAGGGCAAACGGATTTGCCGTCTCTTGTAGGGTACAATTTTTACCAAATAAATCTATTCATAGCAATAATTATTGTTCCCCCTCACTCGCATTTGTAATTGTTTCGTTCCGAAACAATTACAAATGCGACCTCTCCCACAGACGGGGCGAGGTTTATGCTCCGCCGATAATTATGCATTATTTTTCTATCTCACCGTGGTCAAATGTTGCATAACTACATTTCTGACGTAGTTATAATAAGGGTTATCGCCGTATTTTTCTATACTTTTGAGCAAATCCGTGGCTGAAATATACCCTTTCAAATAGGCAATCTCTTCAAGGCAGGATATTTTCATACCCTTATTCAACTCCATAGATTGTACAAAGTTGCTTGCCTGAAGCATTGAATCGTGTGTTCCCGTATCGAGCCAAGTAAATCCTCTGCCTAGGATTTCTACGTTTAATTTATTTTTCTCAAGGTAAATTCTGTTTAAATCGGTAATCTCTAATTCCCCTCTTGCGGAAGGTTCAAGCTGTTTTGCGTATTCACAGACGTGTTCATCGTAGAAATACAGTCCGACTACAGCATAATTTGATTTCGGATGTTTCGGTTTTTCTTCCAATGATATAACTTTTTTGTTCTCGTCAAACTCGACAACCCCAAATCTTTCCGGATCTTTGACCGTATACCCGAAAACGGTTGCTCCGTCATTGTTTTCGATAACGTTTTTCAAAATAGTTGAAAATCCGTGTCCGTGGAAGATGTTATCACCTAAAATCAGCGCACATTTTTCTCCCTGCAGAAAGTCTTCCGCAATATTAAATGCATCCGCAATCCCTCTTTGGACATATTGGATTTTGTAGCTCAACTTTATCCCGAATTGAGAGCCGTCGCCTAACAGTTTTACAAAGTTATCGTAATCGCTCTCGTTAGTGATAATCAAAATATCTCTTATCCCTGCAAGCATTAGCGTTGACAGCGGATAATAAATCATCGGTTTGTCATATATAGGTAACAAAATTTTTGAAATAGGTTGCGATGCGGGATATAACCTTGTTCCTGCACCTGCTGCGAGAACGATACCTTTCATATTAAACTCCTTAATCCTCTATTGTATTTAAAATTGTATAATATAAACATGAAAAATACAATTATGTAAACGGGCATTAAAAAACGGGCTTGGATATTTCCAAACCCGTTCTTCATAAATTTTATGAAAACTAAGCAACAGTGATAGCTTGTACAGGGCAAGAATCAGCAGCTTCTTGAACTGCGTCTTCGTTGTCTGCTACAGCAGCTTCGTTAACGGTTGCCTTATCTTCTACTGAAAATACAGCGTCGCAAATTGATTCGCAAGCGCCACATGCTATGCATGAATCTTCGATAGTTACGTTCATATTTTGTCTCCTTTTGTTTTTTGCCACATATCCGACCGAACTCGGATACTATGATTAGTATATTATAAAAAAATTCATGATACAAGCAAGGGGGTAAATGGAAATATAACATTCATAGTATAAAGAAACCCTTATTCTATAGTTATAATCGTTATATTAAAGGCTTTTTAAATGTAAAAATTTGTAAATTTAATTAATATTTTTGAAATTACATTAATATCTGATTCTTTTATAATATATACGCAGCAAAATAGCGAGGTAATGAATGCAAACAGAAAAAGTTAGAATGAAAGACTTTATTGGTCATGAACCACAAACATATTGGCCCAATAAAATGGATACCGATTGGAAAACTATTGCCCGTACTACAAAAGAAAACGGTGGCGGATTTAATGTTGGAGATACGGTCTATGCTCCGGATAAGGATGAAGTAGACTATGAGAATAATTAGATAACAAAATACAAAGGGCAAAGAAAATAATATTTCTTCACCCTTATTTGTTTTTTATTTAATTAAAAATTATTTCAGCCACTCTCTTACTCTGTCAGCTATGCTGTCAAAGCCCAACGTCAAACCTAAATCTTTTGGCGCAATCTTCTTGCCATAATAAAGAACAGGTACATATTCTCTTGTGTGGTCTGTCCCAGGTACAGTAGGATCACATCCGTGGTCTGCCGTAATGATTAACATATCATCATCAGTCAGTTCAGGCATGATTTTGCCGACATATGTATCAATCTCTTCGATTGCTTTGCCGTAACCTTCAGGGTTGTTTCTGTGACCGTAAAGCATATCGGTATCAACAAGGTTTGTGAAGATTAACGATTTATTCGGAGTGAATTTTTTAACATTTGCATATCTTATCTTATCCAAATCCAAATCGTTCTTAACGGCTTGCAATGTCAATTCCAAACCTTCTTTGTTAGAGCCTGTATGGATAGCGTGAGTAATACCAACTTTAGAGAAGATATCTTCAATCTTACCGATTGCAACGACTTCTCCGCCAGTTTCTTTAATCTCATCAAGAACGGTTCTGCCCGTAGGCTCAACAGAGAAATCTCTTCTGTCTTTACCTATTCTGGTAGGTTTTCCGTCTATTATTTTGTAAGGTCTTGCGATTACTCTTGATACGTGATAATCTCCGTCATCCAACAATTTACGTGCAATATGACACCAATCATACAGAGTTTGTAGCGGAATCATATCAGTATCAACAGCAATTTGGAAAACGCTGTCTGCACTTGTATAAATAATAGGGAATTTCGTTTTGTGATGTTCATCGTTCAATTCTTCTATTATTTGAGTTCCGCTTGCGGGTCTGTTTGCCAAAATACCGCCGCATTTTGTCTCTTCAATAAATTTGTTAACCAATTCAGGCGGGAATCCGTTCGGGAAAGTAGCGAAAGGTCTTGTTGAAACAAGTCCTGCAATCTCCCAATGACCTGTTGTCGTATCTTTACCTTTTGATTTTTCTTGTAAAGTTCCGTATTGTCCGATAGGTTCTTTTGTAGGAGTTATTCCTTCAAAATCTTGGATGTTACCCAAACCCATTTTTGCCATATTAGGAACATTTAAACCTTTATTAAATTCGCAAACATGTTTCAGCGTATTGCATTCTGCTATGTCGTTGAATTCTGCATGGTCAGGCATTGCACCTATTCCCATGGAGTCTATTACCATAATAATTGCTCTTTTCATAGTTATCCTCTTTTCTATATTTCTAATCTCTGTGCCGATGTTCGGCATTTGTTAACTTCTAAAATAACACTATTTACTCATTTGCAGTCTAAGTAATACCGATGTATTACAAATCTATTCTACCAAAAATTTCCGTCTATAACAAGAGACAGATTGAATTTTTATAGAAGATTTAAAGGTAGGATTTAAGCAATAGAATAAAATATGTAGGTAGGTCGGATTTACCAATCCGACAATTCTGGTACAGATTTAATTTTTGTCGGCATAGTAAAGCCGACCTATCGGTATGTTTTTTGCTAAAAATAATCGTAATTTTAAATCACACGGAATTACTTAATATAATCTTCCAAATCTTCGGATATATTATGACTTCTGCACCATTTTTTAAGCTTTGATATCGCTCTGTTTTCTATCTGTCTTATTCTCTCTCTTGATACGTTAAAATAGTTGCTGACCTCTTCCAAGGTTAGTTTTTGTCCTGTCTTTAGTCCGTATCTTAAAATGATAACATCTCTTTCTTTTTGGCTTAGACAGCTCAAAAGTTTCGTTGTATCATATTGCATATTCTCATCAGATACAAGGTTGTCAGGGTTTGAATAAGATTCATCCACAATATAGTCAATAATTTTGTTTGCGTCTTCTTTTTGGTTAGTAGGATTGTCAATACTTATAGTAGTTTGCGCGGAATTAGAAATCTCCGCAAGTTTCTTTAAAGATATCCCCAACTCGTCTGCAATCTCTTGTTTTGTCGGAGTTCTGCCAAGTTTTGTGAGCAGTTTTAAAGATGTTTTCTTTATCTTTCCTATCGTGTCAATCAAATGCATAGGCAATCTGATTATTCTTGCTTTGTCGGCAATAGCTCTTGTTATTGATTGTTGAATCCACCATGTTGCATATGTTGAGAATTTATAACCTTTTTTATAGTCGAATTTATCGACAGCTTTCATCAAGCCCAAGTTCCCTTCCTGTATCAAATCAAGGAAGGATAAACCACGCCCTGTGTACTTTTTGGCAATACTTACAACAAGCCTCAAATTTGCGTCAATAAGTTTATTCTTTGCAGCCTCTGCCTTGTCTTTGTCGGGATCTTCGTCTTTTGTTTTTGCAATCTCAAGCTCTTCTTCCTTGCTCAATAAAGGTATTCTGCCGATTTGGGCAAGATAAATTTTGACGGAATCATCCGCACTCGGGTTTTCGGAATTTTCGCCGTTTTTATAGTCCTTTTCTTCGTTTTGAGAATTATTCATATTCTCAAAATCAAGGTTTTCATCTGCAATATTATCAATACTGTAGCTTATGTTGTTTGTTGTGTTTTCCGTCATACTTAACGTTTCTCCGTAGTTGTTAATTTTTGGCGAACACTCTCATATATAATAATACTCAGTGCGTTTGCAACATTTAACGAATTAAATTCCTTCAACATAGGTATTTTAACTTGAAAATCAGACATTTTCAATATCGTCTTGGAAACTCCGCTGTGTTCTCCGCCCATTACAAGCGCAAAATTCATATCACAATAATCGATGTCATAATAATTCTTATCCGATTTTGCGTCGGTTGCAATTACCCACCAGTTGTTATCCTTTAGGCTCTGTATTGCGGAGGACAGACTGTTAACTTTTATAATATCAATGAGGTTAGTCGCACCCGCGCTTGTTTTCTCAACGGCTGATGTTATTTGACAATTTCGTCTGGAAGGTATCATTATACCGTCCACTCCCGCGCAAACACAAGTCCTGATGATAGCGCCGATGTTATGGACATCCTCAACCCCGTCTAAAATTACCAGAGAAGAGTTTTCGGGATGTCTTTCCATAAATGTTTCAAGCTCAACATATTTAATAGGCGCAATCTGCGCGATAACGCCCTGATGGTTTAATCCCGCATACGGTGCGAATTTTTCTTTTCCCACGAATTGGAAAACTATTCCTTTTGCGCGCGCCAGCTCTTTTATATCCTCCATTTTGTTATCGGAATGGTTTGTCTTGGATATAATTATTTTGTTAATCTCTCTGTCGCTCGACAAAGCCTCAAGTACGGAATTTTTACCGTAAACGATATCATCGGTACTAATCTCGGGAACGGATTGTTCCGCTTGTTTTATACTCGTTTCTTTCGGAATGTATTTTTCCTGATTGCTTCGGCTTTTATTGTTTTTGCTATTTTTATTATTTCTGTGATATTTTGCGTTATTTGTGTTTTTCATATTCTTTATTTGGATACGGCAAGCATTCTGTCGATACAGCCAATCGCTTTTTTAGCGATTTCTTCATCGACGGTTATTTCGTGTTGTTCTTTATCCAAAGCATTGTAAATATCTTGCAATGTATGCCATTTCATATTCGGGCATATAATATTATCTTTTATCAGGATAAAATCTTTTTCCGGACAATCACGTTTCAGCCTGTCTGCAACCCCTTTTTCAGTCGCAATGATAAATTGTTTTTTGTCGCTCTCTTTTGCATATTTCATAATCCCTGTTGTGCTGCCGACAAAATCAGCAAGTTTAGCAACCTCTGTATGGCATTCAGGATGTGCCAAAACAGGTGCTTTAGGGTATTTTTCACGTGCCTCTTTTATATCTTTAGGCGTAATCTTTAAGTGAGTAGGACAATATCCCGGATATGTTATAACTTTTACGTTTCCTAGTTGTCTTTCTACCCATTTACCCAAATATGTATCAGGGAGGAATAAAATCTCTTTTTCACCCATTGATTGTACAATCTTGACTGCGTTTGAGCTTGTACAGCACATATCGCATTCCGATTTTACTTCCGCCGTTGTATTTATGTAGCATACGGCAGGGATACCGGGGTGTTTTGCCTTAAATTCTCTAACTTGTTCAAGGTTAACCATATCAGCCATAAGACAGCCCGACTCCATTCTCGGCAACAGTACTTTTTTATCGGGTGACAGGAGCTTTGCCGTTTGAGCCATAAAATAAACTCCCGCAAACACGATAATATCGGCGTCAGTCTTTTTTGCCTGTTGGCTTAAGTATAAAGAATCTCCGACAAAATCTGCTACTTCGTCTATTTCTATATTCTGATAACAATGTGCCAAAATAACGGCATTTTTCTCTTTTTTAAGTTTATTTATCTTTTCAATTAACTCTTTCATAATCTCGGCTCTTTGCTCCTTTGTTTCATTATACAACAAAGGGTTCAAGGGGCAAATATTTAATGCGTAATTTATAAACATAAATTACGCATTAAAATCGATTTATTAAGTTATCCTCAAAGGTTAAATACTACCGAATTTAACGAGGTTAACTTTTCTCATTCTGATGTTCTTAGGAGTGATTTCCAAAAGTTCGTCATCTCCGATATATTCCATGCAATCTTCCAAAGACATAATCTTAGGAGCTTGAAGGGTTACCATTACATCAGCCGTTGAACTTCTCATATTTGTCAACTTTTTAGTTTTACAAATATTTACGGCAATATCCTGTGCCTTGTTTCCTTCACCTATAATCATACCTCTGTATACTTTTGTATGCGGGGTGATGAAGAATACGCCTCTGTCTTCATATTGAGCCAATGCGTATGGAACAGCCTCGCCTGTTTCGTAAGCAAGGATTGAGCCTGAACGTTGTTTCGGAATTTCGCCCAATTTCGGTTTATATTCATCAAACGTATGGTACATAATTCCTTCGCCTCTGGTCATTCTGATAAATTCGGAACGGAATCCGATTAAACCCCTTGCAGGGATTGAGAATTTCATCTTAGTTCTGCCGTTAACGGTTTGCATCTCAAGCATAGTAGCTTTTCTGTTTGACAATCTGTCGATACAAGAACCTGCTGTTTCTTCAGGTGTATCAATGATTAAGTTTTCAAACGGTTCACATTCTACGCCGTCAATGTTTTTGTAGATAACTTCAGGTTTTGATACTTGGAACTCATAGCCTTCACGACGCATTGTTTCAATCAAAATACCCAAGTGAAGTTCACCACGACCGCTGACCTTGAAACAGTCTGTGCTGTCAGTGTCTTCAACCTTCAAACTAACGTTCTTTTCCAATTCGTTATATAATCTTTTTCTTAACTGTCGGCTTGTTACAAACTTACCTTCCGTGCCTGCAAACGGGCTGTCGTTTACGGAGAAGTTCATCTGCAGGGTAGGTGCGTCAATGTGGATTAATGGCAGCGGCATTTCTTTGCCGATTTCACAAATGGTTTCACCGATTTGAATATCTGGGAAACCTGCGATACCTACGATATCGCCTGCCTCTGCCTCGTCACATTCTTCACGTCCGAGGTCTTTAAATTCATAAAGTTTTGATATTTTACCTTTTTCAATCGTTCCGTCAGCCTTACAGAGTGATACTTGTTCTTGTGATTTCATAACACCGTTGATAATTCTGCCCGTAACGATTCTGCCTACGTATTCGTTATAGTCCAAGGTTGTAGCTTGGAACTGTAAAGGCAAATCATCATCACCCGTAGGAGCAGGAATATTCTTAATAATACAATCCAACAGCGGTGTGATGTCTTTCGGTTCATCATCGATTTCTTTGATTGCATAGCCGTGTAAACTGCTTGCGTATACATAAGGGAAGTCGATTAAATCGTCTCTGTCCGTAAGTTCCGTGAACAGGTCAAATACTTTATCCAATGTGGCATCGACATCGGCTGCCTCTTTATCAATCTTGTTGATAACAACGATTATTCTCAAGCCTAACTCCAATGCTTTGGATAATACAAATCTTGTTTGAGGCATAGGGCCTTCCGCAGCATCTACAATTAAGAGTGCTCCGTCTACCATACCTAATACACGTTCAACCTCACCGCCGAAGTCAGCGTGCCCCGGGGTATCAATAACGTTGATTTTAATTCCCTTATAGTTTACGGAAATGTTCTTGGAAAGAATTGTAATTCCTCTTTCCTTTTCCAAATCGTTACTGTCGAGGACTCTTTCCTGTACCTGTTGATTGTCTCTGAAAACTCCGCACTGTTTTAACATACAGTCTACGAGAGTTGTTTTGCCGTGGTCGACGTGTGCTATTATTGCTATATTTCGTATATTTTCTTTGTTCATTTTTCTACCCTTTTATACAAATGTAACCCGAAACGAAATCATCTTTACAAAGTTTCCGTTCGTTTTACCCCTAGTGTTGATTTCCTTTACTATTTTATGCGCTGAAACGTAAAATTCAAGTAAAGTGCGTATTCGTAGATATGCGCGCACCTTCGGGATATAAAAGATAGGTAGGGTAGACTTTAGTCTACCAACTAGTTGTAGATGTATGTTTTGCCGCAATATATTATTTGCCCCTGAGATCCTTCGCTGATATTTGAACGGGTTATGTGTCACTGTACGTAAATTCGCTCAGGATGACAATTAACGTGCGATTTCATATATATCGTAAGTCTCTGCGTTACTGTCATTCTGAGCACATGTGTCACAAGCCGGTGCGAAGAATCTATTATTAAGCTACTAAGTCAGTAGGGTGCGGTCACTACCGCACCAACAAAATCGTAAGCATATTGCCGGCGGAGCGGACTCCTAGTGCCTTAGTGCCATAGTGCCTTTGTACATATTTTACCTAATAATTTTTCGGATATCTTTCAAAATATTCTCTTCCGTGGGCGCAGGCGGGGCAAACCTCGGGTGCGGTTTTACCTTTGTGAACATACCCGCAGTTCAGACAATGCCACTCGACCTCTTTTGTGTCATTAAATACGGTATCTTTTTCAATGTTTTTCAAAAGTGCCATATACCTGTCGCGGTGTTCGCTCTCGACCTCCGCAACTTCTTCAAACATTTTTGCTATATCGTCAAATCCTTCTTCTCTCGCTTCTTTTGCAAAATTAGGGTACATTACTCTCGCCTCGTAGTCTTCGTTTTGCATAGAGTTTTGCAGGTTTTTATCGGTTTTGTTTATTCCCTCTATCAGTTTGAACCAAAGCTTTGCGTGCTCTTTTTCGTTGTTCGCTGTCTGTTCAAATATTTCCGATATCTGGACATATCCGTCCTTTTTCGCTTTTGAGGCAAAATATGTGTATTTGTTCCTTGCCTCGGATTCGCCTTTATATGCCGTTTTTAAATTCTCTTCAGTTTTTGTTCCTTTTAAATTTTTCATAACAGTCTCCTTTTGATAAAATAATCGGGGAGTTAATGAAAAATTACATCAATAAAAAAGACACCCTGTAGCGGATGTCTTTTTTAGTATATAAAATAGAACAAATAATCGAATTTATTAGTTATTACTCAGAACTATTCTCAGAGTAGCCAAATTCTTAATAGACAAGAGTTTGTGCTTGTTGCGTTGTGCGTGAGAAATTTCAAATATTCTGATTATTCTTTGAATTTCATCAATATCTTTTTGAGATTCCAATTTGTAAACATTTTCGATTGGGTCTGCAACAACTGACATCATAGCGTTTAATTCTTGTTCTTTCATTATATAATTCCTTATAAATATATTATCCTAAATCCTCTGGTACTTATATAAAGTCTTTTTATTCATGATAATTGACTTTTATGTAAAGAAATGTTACAAAAATCGTTAGTGTTTACCCTCATGTTTCACTATTTACAGTATATGAAAGAGATTTTACAAATGATATAGACACTAAGGCTCTAAGAAATCATGGCGGAACACCGCTCCGCAAGTGAGCAAAGTAGGGTGTGGTTGCTACCGCACCAACGAAATCTAAGATATAGTACTGATTGCGGAGCGGAACAATTATGCATTATGAATTAAGCATTTTAAAAATTAGCCTGATGTGCTATTGATAAAAACCATGCACAATAAAATAATCTTATTATGAAAATAGTTATTATAGGCGGGGTTGCAGGTGGCTCTAAGACCGCTGCAAAAGCAAAACGGCTCTGCCCCGACGCACAGGTTGATATTTATACACAGGATACCCATGTTTCATACTCGGCATGCGGTTTACCGTATTATGTTCAAGGAAATTTTGAAGATTATCACAATCTTATTATCAGAACTCCCGAAAAATTCCGAAAAGACGGCATAGGCGTATACTTGAGGCACAGAGTAACCAAAATATACCCCGAAAATAAAAAAATAGAGGTGCGAAACCTTGAGACCGACGCTAAATTCTATGTTCAGTATGACAAACTCGTTATCGCAACGGGCGCAAAACCAGTTATGCCGGATATAAAAAACTGCCATATAAAAAACGTTTTCACTCTGCGAACCGTTGAAGACGGGATTAACTTGAGAGTGCAGCTACGCAAATCCAAAACCGCGGTTATAGTGGGCGGAGGATATATCGGGCTTGAGCTGTTGGAGGCGTTTGTTGCAAACAAAGTCCGCACCACAATGATTGAGCGTTCCCGCCATATAATGTCCATATTGGATGATGAGATATCAGAGTTGGTACAAAACTTTGTCGAGACGCTCTATCCTGATTTAACCGAGGTTATAACGGGCGAATACGTCAAAGAGATACTCGGCGAAGGCTATGTTACGGGCGTAAAAACAAACACGGGGAAAGTGATTAAAGCTGATTTGGTGCTGTTGGCGGCGGGGGTTGAACCTGTTGTTGATATCGCCTCGGAGGCGGGTGTAAAACTCGGAAAAACAGGCGCAATAAAGGTTAACAGCCGAATGGAGACTAACATAAAAGATATCTATGCATGCGGGGATTGTATCGAGAATATTTATTCCATGACGGGGATACCGGCATGGATTCCGTTAGGCTCTAACGCTAATAAGGAAGGACGTTGCACCGCAATGAACATTTGTGGGCATCCCGAAGATTTTGAAGGGGTGCTCGGCTCCGCGGTTACAAAGTATTTCGGGCTCACGATATCGCGTACGGGGTTTACGGAAAAGTTTGCACGACAGAACGGGTTTGATACGGTGTCTGTAATGATAACGAAGAAGGACAAAGCGGGATATATGCCTGACGCTGAGAATGTGACGTTGAAGCTTGTTGCGGATAAAAGGACACACCAACTTTTGGGCGGTCAGGCGATAGGGTGCGGAGACGCGGATAAGAGAATAAACACACTCTCTACCGCACTGCTAAAGTATGTCACGGCAGAGGAGCTTTCGGGTGCGGATATAACTTACGCTCCGCCGTTTTCCACAAGCATTGATCCTCTTATTTCCGCCGCGAGACTCTTGGCTGAAAAACTGCAGAAATAAAAAAGGAGGTTGCTTTTGCAACCCCCTTAATAACGCAAAAATGCAAGATTATTACTTACTAACCTTACATCCTTTTTTACATTTTTTATCTGTTTTTGCTTTTTTGTCGCAGGTGCATTTCTTGCTTTCGCAAGTGCATTTGTCGTTTCCGCAAGTGCAAGCCTTGCCTTCTTTACATCCGCATGTACATTTGTCTTTAGCACATCCGCAACAAGGACAAGCCTCGCCTTTTGTACAATTACATTT
>DLEF01000033.1:0-2277 GCA_002481545.1 Cyanobacteria bacterium UBA7753
GATATAAGTATCAACTGCATTAATTAGTTGCCAATAACCAAAATAAGGAAAAAAATATGGTTGCATTATCCCTAATTTCATTTATTCCTCCTCTGAGTCCTGTGTCCTGACTTCCCCAACTATCTCAAACGGAATTTGGTATTTATATGTATTATTATTTTTATCTTCAAGCGGATTAAAAGTTGTTTGTTGCGTAACTGATATAGTCCCAAATGTCTGTAAACTGTTGTAAATAAGTTTATTGGTGTATGTTACCTTATTTATGTCCATATTAGACGGTGAATAAATGGTTAAAACATAATCTATTAAATTAATGTCAACAAAAATATGGTATCCGCCTTGTACCGGCGTATCAGCAATCGTAATATCATGCAGATTTGCTCTTAAATGGCTTATAATTCTTTGTTGTATATCAACGATATCCTGACCTATTCGTCTGTCTCTTTCTGCTTCTTCTGCTAGTTCTTCTTCGTTTCTCTGTAAAACTTCTTGCCCTTCATTTTCTGCCATGTTAGTTATCCTTCTCTTTTTTGTTTATTATATTTGATAAATATCTTTGTTCTCCTCTTTGAATTGCTTTTAGCCTATCTCCATTATCCGGAACTTTTAGTGTATATTTATATTCATAATAACTATTTCCTATCTCTTGTGAGTCTATAAAAATAATAAAATAGTCGTTATTCAGTTTGTCTGCGATTTTTTTAGTATTTTTGTCGGCAATTTCTTTGGACTCATTTTTAGGAGTTCTAATTGTTAAAGTAAATTCATTTGCAGATGCATTCGTAAGTGTATTATGTGTCACCTCTATTTGATATTTAGATTCGTCGTCTGTGTTTTCAAAATTGAACTTAATATCGTTCAATTTTTCCAAATGTTTAATTATATAGTTTTTTACATCGTTTGCATTCATACTTATCATTCCTTCCTAAAAATCCCTTTCATCAAGCATTTTCCTTCGGTAAAAAGTCATAATTCCCGTTATAGAAGTTACGTAAATTATTCCTGAATTTATCATAATTATACAGCTTGTCGTGTTCTGCTTTGATGTCTTTTGTAAGAGTCAGATATGCCTCTTTATCGCCTTGCAGCTGTTTTACATCAGCCACTATTCTGTTAAGCATTTCTTCATAAGAAGAATAAACATTTTGGTACTTTTTCCAATCCTCATTCGGGAAAAACTCATCATTATATACGCTAAACCCTATTGAGCTGACAACATGCGGTTGAAGAAAGTATCCGTCAAACCCTTCTCCGAATGTTACCGTAAAATATGCGCGGGCTATCAAATCCATATACTCGTTGAAGGTCATATTATTTACTGTCACCAATTCCCAATCAGGCAGCTCCGTTTTTAGTTTGTTTACTATTCTTTCTTTGTATTCGTTTTTATCGGGAGAAAGTACAATTATTTTCTCTTTTTCTTCAAACGGATATGTTTTATACGCGCTCATATCTATGCGCACAGAAAACAGATGTGTCGGGATGCCCCACTTGTCACAAACCTCTTGAGTCGCGTATCTGTCATGCGCTATCGTTTGGGTTATATTATCGGTCAACAAGTATAAATCTTTTATTTTCTCAGGCTCCGGCATCAGTTTAATATTTTGATTCATTATATTGAGTTGCAGGTGTGGTATTGATTTCAAAAACTCAATCTCATTTGATTTTAGATCGTTATAAAATCTATGAGCCCTAAAGTCAGGAATATGTATAATCATTTCTTCTGCATTTTTTGCGTTTTCTGTTATTTGTTCAAAACGCAGTATGAGTTCATTGTTTTTGAACTTATCGTTGACTACATAAGTATAATCATTCGGATAAGTCACAACACTACAAAAAGCATCAGGGTTTAACTCTCTTGATGTTTTGCAGAGTGAATATATCGACATAACTCCGCCGTTGATGTATGACCTCCCCGGTGTTAGAAAAACTATCACTTTTTTAGCTTTTCTAAGCATACTCATATCTAGTGTATCTTGTATTATACGTGACGCTCTGTCTCTTTCAAGGATTATTTTTTGTTGCGCTACCTTCTCTTTATTCTTAAAAGAAAACTTCACTCCAAGTATTCTATATACATCATGTATTCCTTTTTGTTCCTTAGAAAAAATTTTTTTACAGAGTTTATTATTCATTAACCATTATTCCTTTTCTATTCCACGATTTTCAATATATCCGTATTTTGCACCGCATTTATCCCAATCAACATTTCTTTTAATGATTTTAGCAGGATTGCCCCCAAATGCACAGTATTCGTGGGTTTCGCCCCCCCCCCCC
>DLEF01000033.1:2310-6796 GCA_002481545.1 Cyanobacteria bacterium UBA7753
GAAAGTGCCTGAGAATACGGTTCCCCAGCCTACAATGGAATTGTTCGGAACTTCGGAATTTTTCAGCACGGTTGTTTTCATCCCCAACCAAACATGGTTTCCGATTTTTATTCCTTTTACCTTGTTTATGACATCTTTTGTTCCCTTTGCAAACACAGGGTGTGCATCCGTATTAAACAACATTACATCTCCCGCAAACATGCAGTCATCACCTATATCTACATAGCTGTTAGAATTATATGTGACCAGTTGTCCGGTTTCCCAGCTCGTATTTGCGCCGATTTTTATTTTTACATTGTCTATCTTGCCGAAATTAGGGTGCTTTTGTCCTACGCGAAATGATACGTTTACGCAGTAAAAATTTTCCCCTATCTCTATTACAGAGTTATCAATATATCCGTTGATAGCAAAGTTTTTCCGTATCTTTGCTCCTTTTCCGATTTTGATTATGTTGTTTTCGCCTTCTATCCCAATGTGTAATTTGGATTCATCAAAGCTATCAGGCAAAATCAATTGATTATGCTTTCTGTATTTTGACAGGTGATTTTTTCCTCTTAATTTATCTATAACCTTTTGAAAAAATCTTATCTTCACTAACCTATTTACCCCTTTACCCCTTTATTCCTTTTATAAAGTTACAAATAAACTCAAGTGTTTCTTCTTTCAAGTTCCCGTAATAAGGCAAGCAAAGTACTCTGTTCTTCAAGTCGTTTACTACAGGCAAATATGCAAGTTTCACCGTTAAATCGTTCTTGTAGCATTCGTAATCCGTACAAGCAGGATAAAAATATTTTCTTGTCAGAATATTGTGTTCTTTAAATCTGTTGTACAGTTCGTTTCTTGATACAGGATATTCGTCCCCAATGACGATAGGATAATATTGATAAGAATTTGTTACGCCTTTAGGCATCTGCGGTATACGTATACCTTCAACTGTGGCAAGGTTTTCATCATAAAAAGCCTTTATCTTTGCTCTTTTGGCTTGTTCTTGCTTGTATATCTTTAAATTTTCCAAGCCCATCGCAGCTTGAAACTCGTTCATTTTCCCGTTTATGCCGACATCCTCAACAACTTCTTCGCTCTGAATCCCAAAGTTGCGCAAATTATAGATTTTTCTTTTCAAATTATCATCTTTGTATGTCAGACATCCGCCCTCGATTGTATTAAACAACTTTGTAGCGTGGAACGAAAACATTGTTATATCACCAAAGTTTCCTATCCCCGTGCCGTTGATTTCCGTTGAAAACGTATGCGCCCCGTCATATATAACTTTCAAATTGTGCTTTTTAGCAATTTTATCAATCTTTTCCACATTACAAGGGAACCCGTAAACGTGTACTCCTAAAATAGCGGACGTGTTCGGAGTTATTAAACTTTCAATCTTGTCCGCATCAATAGTCATTGTGTTAGGCTCAATATCACAAAATACGGGTTTACATCCGTTCCATACTATACAATGCGGAGTCGCCGCAAACGTGAACGGTGTTGTTATAACCTCACTGTCATAAGGCAAATTCATAGCTTTCAACGCTGTCAGAAGTGCAATCGTCCCGTTGTTGAACAAAGATGTATTCGGAACCTTTAGGACATCTTTCAACTTACCTTCAAGTTCATTGTGCTTTTGCCCCATATTTGTGAGCCATTTAGACTCAAATATTTCTTCTATTTCACGTTCATAATCTTTTATATCAGGCAACAAAGGTCTTGTTACAAATATTTTATCCATAGTTGCTCCCTGTCTTGCAATTTACAATTCTAACCAATATTAAAATATTAACATAAACATCTATAATATCAAAATATAAACGTATGTGTTTAATGTTGTTTCTTAACATTCTTAAAATGTGTTATTCGTCCTAACAAATAACACGTACAACTATGAAACATCCAAAAATATTATTCTATGACTTGCCAATGTCCGTTTTTATCGGCCCCAATACGTTTAATTATCCCATTTTGTTGAAGTTTTTTCATATTTGTGATGATACTTTTTCTTGTTATTCCGACTGCTTGCGCAAGTTCCTCCTGTGTTATAAACGGATTCGCCTTAATTGCATCAATAATCTTCTTCTGATTTACAGTAACCTTTGCAGTAACCTTTACAGTAACCTTTTCTGTTTTTATAATCTCTTCAATTGAATTTAAAATTATGACAAGCATAAATTCAATAAACTTTGTACTATCGCCCTTGCTGTCGCTGGCTCCGAGGGCGTTGTAATATTCCTTTTGATTTTCTTTTATAAGAGTTTCGACAGGTAACCACGCAAATACTTTTTTCCAATCTTTAAGAATTACTGTTTGCCACAAACGCCCCATTCTGCCGTTGCCGTCTTGGAACGGGTGTATAAACTCAAATTCATAATGAAAAACACAACTCTTTATTAATGGGTGAACATCGCTCTTTTTTAACCATTCAAACAAATCTGACATAAGTTCGGGCACCCTTTTCGCAGGCGGAGCAAGATGAACAACCTTTTCACCGTCAAATATGCCAACCCCGTCGGTTCTGTATTGCCCGCTTTCATTTACCAATCCTTGCATCATTAGTTTATGTGCTTTGAGCAAATCCTTTTCGGAATAAGGATTTAAAGATAACAGCAAATCATAAGCTTGGATTGCATTTTTAACTTCCGTTATCTCGTTAGGATTGCCAAGTACTCGTTTCCCTTCAATGATTGCGGTTATTTGTTCAAGGCTTAAACTGTTATTCTCAATTGCAAGTGAAGAATGGATTGTTTTTATACGATTCTCTTTCCGCAAACTAACATGTTGTGGACTGTTTAGGAGTGAATTTATTTCTCCGATTCTTTCCGAAATGTTGGAGATAAGTTCAATTATTCTTGATGTGATTTTAAACGGCGGAGTGTACATGCTTATCCCCTTTTTGTTTCTTATTTGTATTATATCATATTTTACAAGGTAACTATATAGCAGTTACCACAAAACAGGGTTGAAGTGATTGCAATGTAATCGTTTCAGCCCTTTAAAAAATTATTTAAACTCAAAACCTAATGAAGTTACATCATCGTCATTAATTTTTAGGTCAGCTACGGACAGATTTACAAATCCACATTTAACCATATCCCCATGATTTTTGAAATATTCTACTGCTTTGTCGTAATACTTTACTGCTCCCTCTCCATGTGGTATGAGTTTTAACCCTTTTATACTTACTTCCGTATCTTCTTCAAGTATTCTGTCTAAAACTTCATTCAGTTGTTTTATATTCATTATTAAAATTCTCCTATATGTTAATAGAAAATTTTGTTATGAAAAATTTTTCTTAAATTTGTATGGAAAAAATTTTGTAGCAATTTTTATATTAAAGTAAGGGGGAATTATGAAAAAACATATTGCTGAACCTATCAAGAGTAAAAAGGATATTAAGGCAGTTGAACAGTATTTAAAAGAACATAACGAACGAGATTATGTAATTTGGGTTTTAGGTCTTAATTCAGGTTTAAGAGTATCTGATATTGTTGGATTAAATGTTTCTGATGTAGTGGATAAAACTCATATTACAATCATCGAAAAGAAAACCCAAAAGCGAAAATCTTTTTATATAAACGATAAACTCAAAAAAGTTTTAGAATCTTATACAAAAGGTAGGAATTTAGATGAACCTCTATTTTTGGGTAAACGTGGCAATAGGATAAACCGCCGCCAAGTTCATAGGTTTATTGCAAATACCTGCGATGAATTAGGAATAAAAATACATGCATCAACCCACACTATGAGAAAGAGCTTTGGATATCACCATTATCAACAATTCAAAGATCCTATAATTTTACAAAAAACATTTAATCATGCATCTATTTTTGTGACTATGAGATATATCGGAGTTGAACAGGACGAAATAGATTTTTGTTATAAAAATTTTGTTTTGTAATTGTCTCAAAACAAAGACACATAATACTATATTATGAGCATTATCAAGAGTAGTAATTTATTACCAATAAAATAGTTTGAAATTTTGTCCCATTTCGAATTGTAATTTTTTATACTAAAATTAATATTACATATTTCCAACGATACAAATTTTATGGTAATATAATATAGAAGAGGTTTTGCTCATAATATAGTATTTTGAGCAGAGCCCCAGAATTTATGGGGGAAATAAGCGTGGCTCAATTATCAGAAAAAGAAAAGGTTTATTTAAAAGGATTAATTGATATTGGTGAAAAAATACCAAACAAATATAGGTCATTATTATTTGAAAATCCGCAGGATTTAGAACTTATTTGGGATGGGAAAAATAGCGAAGTTGCTAATGTTGTTTTGCCATTTCAATATATAGAACAGATTGACGAACCTCGACAAGAAAATGAGCAACAAATGGGTTTGTTTGCTCTTAACAGTATGGGAAGACAGGCAAGCGGTTGGAGTAATAAACTTATCTGGGGTGATAATAAACTTGTATTATCATCACTTAAAAACGGGGTTTTACGGAAAGAAATTGAGGATAATGGGGGCATAAAACTCATAT
>DLEF01000033.1:6817-7237 GCA_002481545.1 Cyanobacteria bacterium UBA7753
CCCGCCATTCGATGTAGGGGCTGATTTTTCTTTTGATATAGAAATAGAAAACGAAGATGTAACTAAAAAGCCGTCTATTATTGAAGAAATTGCCTATCGTGATACTTGGGGTAAAGGTGCAAACTCTTTTCTTTCTATGATTTATGAAAGATTACGACTCATGAAAGATTTACTTGCTGATGACGGAAGTATCTATGTTCATTGTGATTGGAGGGTAAATAGTTCACTAAGACTTATTCTTGATGAAATTTTTGGTAAAGAAAATTATAGAAATGAGATTGCATGGTGCTATTCTGGTCCAGCAGTTACAGGCAATTATTATCCTCGCAAGCACGATTTAATATTTTATTATTCTAAAAATTCAACAGCCATGTTTAATCAACCAAGAATACAACACAAAAGCGGTGTTCACAATACGGG
>DLEF01000033.1:7263-9717 GCA_002481545.1 Cyanobacteria bacterium UBA7753
AGTTTGGATATAAAAAATCAAATGGAATTAAGCGGGAAAAAATTAGAAGATTGGTGGATAGATATTTGGTCTTGTGATAGATATAGAACAGAGTTGTTGGGTTATCCTACTCAAAAACCTGAAGCTTTATTAGAAAGAATTATAAAAGCATCATCTAATGAAAATGATATAGTTGCAGACTTTTTCTGTGGGAGTGGTTCAACTTTAGCTGTAGCTGAAAAATTAGGCAGAAAGTGGATTGGTTGCGATTTAGGCAGATTTGGCATACACACAACAAGAAAAAGACTTATAAATGTTCAAAGAGAGCTAAAACAAGACAATAAGCCATATAGAAGTTTTGAAATCTTAAATCTCGGGAAATACGAAAGACAATACTATTTAGGTATAAATCCGAATTTATCAGAAGAAGATAAACAAAAGCAATCTACACAAAAACATAATGAATATATTAGTTTAATATTATCGGCATATAAAGCAGAAAAAGTTGAACAACTACCTCCATTTCATGGTAAACGAGGAGCTAATGTAGTATTTATAGGAAACATTGATAGTCCTGTTACAAAATTGCAAGTAAACGAGATTATCAAAAAATGTCAAGAAATGCGTATTAGTCAGGTTGATATTTTAGGGTTTGAATTTGAAATGGGATTAGTTCCTGAAATTATTGATGAAGCAAAATTAAAAGGTGTAACTCTTAATCTCAAATATATTCCAAAAGATGTTTTTGATAGGCGCGCAATAGAGAAAGGTCAAGTAAAATTCTATGACGTAGCATATATTGATTTCAAACCACATATTGAAGGAAATTCAGTACAAATTGAACTTAAAGATTATGGTTCATTCTATACACAAGACGATCTTAATCAAGTTATTGATAATATGAAAAAAAATGATAACAAAATTATTATTGATAATGGTCAAATTTTTAAGGTTATAACAAAAGATGGAATTGCAACACACGAACTTTTAACAAAAAATTGGCATGATTGGGTGGATTATTGGTCAATTGACTTTGATTTTGAAAGTAAAAAAGAAATCATAAAAATTGTAGAAGATGCTGATGAAAAAGAAGTTTGGACAGGCAATTATGTTTTTGAAAATGAATGGCAGTCATTTAGAACCAAAAAAGATAATAAACTTGAATTGACAAGTTCAAAGCATATATACTCTAAAAATGGTAAATATAAAATTGCAGTAAAAGTAATAGATATTTTTGGTAATGATACAACAAAAGTGATTGAGGTGAATATATAATGGGACTTAGTAAAAATTTTCCTTTAAATCCGTATGAAATATTACATCCTGATATTAGATGGTTTCCAGGAGATGAATCCAAAGGGGTTGACAAAAGAAGTCTTATTCCGCCATTGGTTGACAAAATTCGTAGAGGTGTTTATGAATGGCGAAAACATAATTACGAGGGTGCAAGTGAAACAACAAAAGCACTATTAAACTATTGGTTTAATGAAGAACATTTTATACCTAATAATAAAGGGCAAATTTTTGAATTTAAATATTATTTTTCTCAAAGGGAAGCTGTTGAATCTTGTATATGGTTATATGAAATTGAGCAGGCAAAAGATCCTTATGCATTATTAAAATATGATAGTTCAGGAATTTTAACGCAGGGGATGTTTGATGAAGATTGGACAAGATATTTAATGAAACTAGCTACAGGCGCAGGGAAAACTAAAATAATGAGTTTACTCGTTGCTTGGGCTTATTTTCATAAAAAATATGAGGAAAATTCTGATTTATCTACAAATTTTTTGATTATAGCTCCAAATATTATTGTTTTAGAAAGACTGAAAACAGATTTTAATGGTTTGAAAATTTTTTATGAGGATCCAATATTACCACCGAATGGATATAATGGTCAAAATTGGCAAGATGATTTTCAATTAACCTTGCACATACAGGATGAAGTTGGGACAGTTTCCGATACAGGTAATATATTTCTTACAAATATACACAGAGTTTTCTTAAATCAATCTTCTCCGTCATTTGATGATGATGACACAACTAATTATTTCTTGGGTAAAAGATATGCAGGAAAAACAAATGAATCTCAAATAGATTTAGGCAAAATCATTAGAGATATTGATAGTTTGGTTATTATTAATGATGAAGCACACCATATCCATGATGAAAAATTAGCATGGTTCAAAAATATTCAAGATATATCAAACCAATTACGTTTAAAAGGAAGTAAATTATCAGCTCAATTTGATTTGACTGCAACGCCAAAAGACCAAAAAGGTGCAATATTTCCTCAAACAATAAGTGATTATCCTCTTGTTGAAGCTATAAGGCAAGGCATTGTCAAAACTCCTGTACTCCCTGATGAAGCATCAAGAGCAAAATTAAATGAAAATCAAAGTGATAGTTATGTTGAGAGATACGAAGATTATTTACATCTTGGTTATTTGGAATGGAAAAATAGCTACAATGAGT
>DLEF01000044.1 GCA_002481545.1 Cyanobacteria bacterium UBA7753
AGGCATGATTACTCCTTTTTTGAGTGTTTTTCTTAATTTCATTATAAGGAAAATCATGCTTTTTTCTCTCTAAACCCTTGTCATGCAAGCTTCTCCAAGAATTAATTGATTAATTTTCGATCAAGTATATGAGGTAAAATTAGAAAAGCGTATACAAAAATATTACTTATTCCATTATACTAGAAATGGTAGAAGTATTTCTATCACATTAGAGAACAACACTTCAAAATACAGGGATTGATTGGTTAAAGATACCCCAAAAACATATGGTACATAATTTTAAGTTGTCGATTTTTTAGAGATGAAAACACCCTTTTTCAGATGCGAAATGTAAGATTTATCGAGGGAGACAAAAAAAAGAATGACATTGGAAGAGGCAATATATGGACGCAGAAGCATAAGAAAATTTAACGATAAAGAAGTATCCGATGAATCGATAAGAACATTGATTGATGCGGCAATTCAGGCTCCAAGTGCATGTAATTTACAGGGATGGAAATTTTTAGTGGTTCGCAAAAGTGATCGAAAAATCTTTCATAACGAGATTTTGTCTCATGCTCCGGCAATTATCCTTGTAACGTATAAAAATGACGCTGTTTCTACAACAGGCACTTCACACAAAGATTATGTACAAAGCGCAGCAGCAGCGATTGAAAATATGTTGCTTATGGCATACAGCAAAGGGATCGGCGCTTGTTGGATTTGCGATATTCCGGACAGTACTGTGTTGCAATTGCATTTTCACATTCCTAATAATTATGAGGTTTTGGCGGCAGTTGCCTTAGGTTATTATGATGAAAATACCAATACCAAAGCACAAAAACTATTTCACGAAACAACCGAAGAAAAATTCGATTTACATAGAAGAAAATACACGGTGGAAGAATGTACCTATTTTGAAACTTACAAAAAAAATTATCGAGACAAAGAACAGCTTCGCGAATGTTCAAAGCATAATGTGGTAAGAGATTATTGGGTCAAATGTATGCTGAAAGTTGCCGATCCTGTGCTGAGAAATTGTGCTGAAGGAACTTTGCATAAAAACATGCCATTATTCGGCAGAAATATAAAAATAACAAAAAATTATGCTCATTTGGAAGCCTTAAGCAGAACAATTCTCGGAATATCTCCGTGGCTCGAAAATGATAGCATAACCTCTGTTGAAGAGAAAAGACAAAAACAAAAGTATCGCGACTGGGCAAGGAAAAGTATTGCCAATGCCGTCAATCCTATGTCACCTGATTGTATGAATTGGAACAAAGGAGACCAACCGTTGGTGGATGCTGCATTTCTCTGTCTTGGTATTCTGCAAGCCAAAGAACAGCTATGGAATAATCTTGACAAAGTGGTGCAACAAAATTTTGTACAAGCAATTAAGCAGACAAGAGTAATTTTACCGTGGCGTTCTAATTGGATTTTGTTCAGTGCCATGATAGAAGTTTTTATCTATGAGATGGTCGATAAAGAATCATGTATAAAATCTGTGATAGATTACGCTGTTTCACAATTCGAGCAATGGTATGTAGGCGATGGTTTTTATAAAGACGGTGATAATTTTCACTTTGACTATTACGAAAGCATTGTCATTCACCCGTTTCTATTAGAGATTGTACGGTATATTCCATGGATCAACGACAGCAAAAAATATATGGAGCGAGCACTACGATACAGCAAGATATTGCTTACATTTATAGGTGATGATGGATGCTACCCGGCTATTGGTAGAAGTTTATGTTATCGCGGCGGTGTGCTTCATATTTTGTCTAAATTAGCAGCATTCGGTGCATTTGAAAGCAATTGTGAAATCGACTCCAAATCAGTACGTACATCTCTAACAAATGTATTAAATCGAATTATGTCGGACAAAATTTTCGATGCAAATGGTTGGCTGAAAATCGGGCTAGTTCAGGAACAGTCAAATTTAGCTGAGCCTTATATCAACACAGGGTCTCTGTACATGTTCATGGCGATGTTTATGATTACCGCTATAGATTCCCAAAATAATTTTTGGCAAGAAGGCAAGATACGTGATTACTCCGGCAGAATTTGGAGCGGAGAAAATTTGATTGCGGATTCTTCTCAGGAAGGTTGGAAAAAGATGTAAAGCACTTGTATTCCATAGGTATGGAATTGTCGCAAAATAACATGAAATTCTTAAAATAGAAAATACGGACATCGATATGGTATACTTTGCATTATAAATTACAACTTTCCCAATTGATTGATCTATACATCAAATCCTCTTGAAACCAAGTATACACAAAGGTTTGTCGTATCTCAAATTTTAAATTCTACGCTACTGTAAGTTCTAATATCGCCTCCTAAAACTATTTTTGGTTATTTTCGTACCTTATTTCTCCGGTTTTTCAAGATTGGGCCAATGTAGTGTTAGCCGATCGCATTTTTAAACCTATACTTGAAGATCTAAAAAAAATTTTATGAAATACATGATGCTACCCAGATTTAAGTAAGTTAACTCAAATCCTACATGATGTCGGCGAGATATCACCAAAGATTTTCAATGAAAAGCAACAGATAATTCTGAGCGAGTGTATACGTGAATTTTTCTCAAATTCCTACTAAAAACCTCATAGTCAAAGGAAACGATTCAGTTAGTCCTTACCCTTAGGGGCGTTTTTGGATCCTTTTGGACGACCTCGTTTCTTCTTTTCAGTCGAGGTGTTTTCGCTACTATTGGTCGATGAATTTTTTAGGCTCAATCACATTT
>DLEF01000043.1 GCA_002481545.1 Cyanobacteria bacterium UBA7753
GTAGGGCACTAAGGCACTAAGAATTTCCGCGGAGCGGACATCCGCCCCAACTCGTGGGAGGATAGTGATTGTGTTATCGTCATCCTGAGCAATAATTTTTCGTAATCGTCCTTCTCTTTCAAATATCAGCGAAGGATCTCTGTTACAAGCACAGGTGGGGAGCAACAAAAATAATTCGTCCTTCTTCCGCTCCGCGGTTACACCCCTCACCCGAATTTCTAAATTCACTATCGTTCATTAAGAAATTCAACCCTCTCCCTCAGAGGAGCGAGGGTTTAGCTTGCACGATAGCACAAGCTCCGGTGAGTAGGTCGGATTTACTAATCCGACAACTCAAATATAATCTTAAATTTTGTCGGCATAGTAATGCCGACCTACAATTCATATCCTCATGAATTTGTGTTGGTCTCATTAAAATCGGGGTATATTTCAACATAGTTTTTGTTTATTTCTTCCTGAAACGATTTAGGCAGTCTGTCATATTCTTGAATTTCTATCAAGAAAGGAATATCACTGTCATTTAACAGTTCTCTTAACTCATAAAGATACTTATCCTTTTCATTAAAGTTTTTTACAACCAAATCCAAGTCACTGCCTGAATGCGAATCTCCGTTGACTCTGCTTCCGTATGCCCAAATTACGGCATTAGGGCAATAATCATCAAATATTTTGCGCAGTTCATCATAATATTTTTGTTTAAGGTTAATCATTATCAATTACCTTCTTTAAATTTTTTACGTCAGTCAAGAAATCGTCGATTAGAGAAAGGGTTTCTTCCTCAAATGCCTGACCGTAATCGTGTGCTGTATTGTTTCTGTTATCACGATATTTCAGCCACCTGTTAGTTTCTTCTTCCGTTAGTAATGAGTGTTTATGTGCGTGCCTGAAAACATCTTTAAATGACAACAAATCAGTGGCTTTTTTTGATGCGAAAAACGGAGTTATATTCTTTCTCAAAAGTTTTCCGCTTTGTTCTAATGTCATTTCAAAACCTTTTACCAGAGCATTTCGATACAATTCATAATCGATTGAGCCTTCTTCAGCTTTTTGAATCATCTCATATGATTTCTCAAGCGTATCAATACATCTTTGCAAGTATTCGGTATTTAATTTTGACATTTTCTCTTTTCCGTAAATATGCCGTACAGTAATAAATATATCATAAATTGTAAAAATTTGTTAATTTTAGGCAATCCTGCGGGCAAAAACTCCTTTATATAAACATAACGTGTGAGGTTTTTATGTTAGTACAAGGTCAACCGAATTATTCAACTTATTGTAATCAAGCATCATTCTGCGGGATAAAACCTAATAAGGCAATAAAAGATGCGGAAAAAGTTATAAAAAATGCAACAGAACATGTTAGTTCAGAGACGGCTCCATATAATAATGCATATGCTCAGTCCTCCATCCATTATTCTAATCAGGCTAGGAATGTCGCATCTCGTGCGTCTGAGGCTGCGACCGTAACTGCACCTTCCGTAAAAGGGTTAAAAAAATATATTACTCATTGCGACAGCAGAGATTATGATCCTGCTAAAATTGAAAAATTGTTATTAAAAGCAGGTGCGGTTGATGTAACAGAAAGAGACAGCGTAAAATTTGTTACCGATAAATTTTCTTGTCCGAACGGCAGAAAGAAAACTTTTGAATTGAACGGACAGAAATTGACATTAGAAGCTCATGACGTTTACGGCAAAGACAGTAATAATATAGAAGTTCGCCTTTATACGGAAGGTCCTAAAAAATCGCGTTATTATTTGACAAGAAACGGAATCTTTGAACAAGGCTATGGTGCCTCTACTTCTCATTTAACTTCCGATTATAAAGCGCTTGATTGGATGAGAAAAGGTTAATTTTTATTAGTTTAGTGCCTTTCCCCAGACTTCGTACAGGTCATCTAATCTGTATCTTGCGTTTGCGGGGCTGGTTGACGGCATTTTGTAACAATTGTATTTTGATAATATATTCGGAAAATACTTTTTGAACGCAGTGTAGGACTTATTTCCGTTCAAAAAATTTTTCTTTATATTCGGATATTTTGTGAGCAATCTTTCTATGTCGTTTGGAACTTCATTTTTTATATCTGTGTCCAGACTTCCCGCCCTGTCACACGATTTTATTACATCCCATAGAGCAATCCCGTGCTCTAAGAGTATATTTAGTTTTTCTTGATAGTCTTTGTTTGGCAAATCTTTATTGTTGCATATTAATGCCATAAGTTTCCAAAATCTGTTTTGCGGGTGGGCGTAATACTGCTGTTCCGTGAGTGATTTTACCCCCGGCATTGAGCCCAATATCAAGATTTTGGATTTATTGTTCACGCTTGGTGAAAAACTTTTACACTTAGCCATAAATTTATTTTATTATAAAAACTCCCTGAAATACAGTCAAACTGATAAAAATAAACCAAATTTGACACAGTTTTTTATAAAATAAATCCTCTAAATTATTTATTGACAATTGTGTTTCAATGCAATAAATTAAAATTGTTGGAAGTACTACTAAAATAAAAGAAATAGAGAGATAATAAAATGTTTTTATTCGGAAAGAAAAAAGAACCTGTAGAAGAAAGAATCGCAAAGATTTTATTTGATAATTCACTTGTTATATCGACCGCTGAATCCTGTACCGGCGGTTTGTTGAGTTCAAGATTGACGGACGTTTCGGGTAGCTCAAGATATACAAGATTAAATTTCGTCACTTATTCAAATGCTGCAAAACAAGCATTGCTCGGCGTATCTGAATATACGCTAGAACAACACGGCGCAGTTAGTCAAGAATGTGCAACCGAGATGGCAACGGGTTTGAGTGAAAAGACAAATGCCGATGTCGTCGTTTGTACAACGGGTATTGCAGGCCCGACAGGCGGAAGTCCTAACAAACCTGTAGGTTTAATGTTCGTCGGCATAAAATCAAAATACAAATCAGTCGTTCGAGAATTTAGACTGAATCCAAAACTCAAACGTAAAGAGATGAAGTACAGATTTACTCAATGTGCATTGGAAATGTTGTACGACTTTTTGGTTGACAACGTAAAAAATGCCTAGTGAGTGGTACTTGAATTAGCCATAGAGGCAAACTTTTCTAATAAATCAGGACATCTGTCTATGAGGAGTTTTGCAAACTCTTTAGTATCAACCTGTGTTGCTACGATAGAGAACAAATCCTCAGGCAGTTGTTTTGTCATACGTTGTAATGACTCCGTATCAAGAGCAATCATTGATTTTACCATATCAGGTTTCTGCAGGTCTGAGACCATATCCGTATAAGATTGATTGCTGAAATGGAGCAGTACATTTTTATCATCGTTTGCCATCTGAAATACAATGGATTGTTGTACATCAGGGTCTAATGTTGTCATAGTTTCCTTGAACTGACTGTCAGGCAAAGCTGATAATTGTGCTATTAATTTTGAGACATCCCCCTGATCGGCCGCTTGTCCCGTCATTCCTTCCGTCATTTGTATTAACAGTTCAGGTCTGACGTTTCTCAATTGTGCCGTGAGTGACTCTTTAGGTATATCTGAACTCATAAAGAATGATTCCATCTCTTCTTCCGGCATCATTGCTATTATTTGGGACAATGGGAATGCCTCCAATGCAACGTTCGCCGACTCGGCTACGCTGACTTTGCCCAGCATTTGCTCAAGTTTTTCTTGTGTGAAGAAGTTAAGTCCGATAACCATATCCTCAGAATCAAGCAACTCTAACACTTTATCGCGCTGTTCTCCTGACATTTGGTTCAATATGTTATACTTGTTTTGCGGGTCATCCAGTTGGAAGGTTTCTATCAACTCGTCTACGCTCCCGAAAAGTTTGCGCCCGTAGTCTTTTGCGACGGTATTTCCGCTTTCGGCTTCGGCTTGTATGATATCATCAACCGACTGATCCGAATAATCTCTCATTCTGGAGGTTGTAATATTCAGTTTATCCATCAAATGATATTGATCGGTATTTAATGAAATCGTCATACCTGTCTCCTGTATTTATATATTATATATATACTAAGTAAATATCTCGTCAAAAATTGCCTTTTTTATTAAGTTATATTAACATTTTTTTACTTTTAGTACAACAGCCCTTCTCCCATCGGGTTCTGTTAACATGAAAATTTTACCAAAAGAAATAATATGTTAATGTGTGTGTCATTGCGAGAAACGGAAAGTCTTCCGTTTCGTGGCAATCCAGCTGCCTTTTCACTACATATCAAATCAAAATTATCCCTTATATTAATAATAACTGCCCATTTTTATGTCACAATAAGAAAAAAGGAAAAGACAATGTTAAAAATTAAACGTATATACGAAGAACCATCAAAAGAAGACGGAACAAGAGTTTTTGTTGACAGATTATGGGCACGCGGAGTAAAGAAAGCCGATGCACACCTTGATTATTGGATGAAGGATATTGCGCCGACTCCCGAGCTTAGAAAATGGTTTAACCACGAGAGCGAAAAATTTGAAGAGTTTAGGAAGGAATATGAAAAAGAGCTTTCTCAAAATACGGAAGCAGTTGAAAAGTTGAGAGAGCTTATAAAAAAGGGTGATGTTACCCTGATTTATGCGGCAAAATCACCGACGATAAATCATGCCCTCGTCTTGAAAGAATATCTTGAAAAAACAGGCATGTAAAAGGCTAAAATAAATAATTAAGTTTTGTAATAAAAACAGCAAAAAATTCCTGCTCAATGTTTTATACCAATGTCAAACATTATAAAGAAGGTTAAATCATGTCAACTACTATCAATCAAGCAAAAATTTTCGCATACGCAAACACTCCCGCTTTCAAATCAAGCCATAAGAGTGACAATCCGATTAAGGCAGATAAGTCCAAAGAAGTTACGAAATCTGAGCTTTCGTGTATGTCAGCGGAAGGTATATACATTGCAACCAAGAATAAATCAAAAGACATAAAAGCTGATGTTTCTCATAAAGACGGTGTAAAAACGGTTACAATAAAAGACTCTAACGGCAAGAAACTTTTATCATGCCCGACTTTTGATGAACATATAGACAGATTTAAAAACAAAACGATTGATATAGATGATTTTCATAAAATAGGCGAGTTTAAGGATAAAAAAGTTAAACTCAACAACGGCAAAGATTTTACGGGATTTATTGAAGACAGAAAATTCCCGCCATACTTCTCCGATGATTTGGATGATGTTACCAATGTTTATGAATACAAAGACGGCAAACTTGTTGAGTCTACAAAGTGGACTGCAGGCGACGCAATAGTCAAGAAATACGATGACGGCGAATTAAAATCCGTTGTTGAATATGAATCAACGGACGACGCTATGGCATCAAGAGTATCAGGATTTGAGCTCTATTCAAAAGACAAAGCAGGTAACAGAATTTGCACGGATTACAACTACAACGATGATACCGATTCTTACGATGTATCAAGCGTAAAGACTGCAAAGAAAGACAATGACGGCGCAGTTGTAGTTGACGAAGTCGGAGAAAACCTCTTCGGTGAACAGTATTCCGTTCATCACGTATTTAAAAAACAGTAGGTTGAAATAGGGGTAAATAAAAAAGATGATAAACTAAGCTGTCGTGCTGAATTTATTTCAGCATCTATGGCAATTTATGGCTTTTAGTATGTAACCTTTTGTTCCCAATCATGACAAATTGTTAAGTATAAGATTTTTTATGCGATTTGATATAGAATTATATTGGAGAGAGAAGGTTATCGTGAAAAAAATCTTACTACTGTTATTTATGTTATGCGTAACCCTATTTAACTGTGTTTCGGCAGAAACTTTGTACAGGGTAAAGCCTGCGCATTTTGATATCTCGGGAGCGGTTGTATTTATCCCAGTGAAAGCGAACGCGCAAGCATCTTTGACGAATAACCTTACACTTACAAAGCTTGAAAACAATAACGGGGTAGAAATAAATGTTGCATCTGCCGTTATGGATACACAGCCACAGGATGTTTTGTTCTCAGCGGGGAATATAAAAGAGTTTACTATATCCCAAGACGATAAAAACGTAAAAATAGTTGTATATTTTAAGGATAATTATAACGTTTCCAATTTTAAATTGGGCAATATAAACAATAATATTATTATTACGACGTCATCGATTCAACCGTATAATATGAACTATTATATAAACACCTATAGGGAAAACGACAGCGCGAAGGATTACCTTGAAGATTTGTCTATATCCTCAAAGGTCTTGGATAAGCAGGCGTCTTCAATCCCTAATTCAAACGACAAGTCAATGAAAGAGATAAATCAGGCTTTTTCTAACTCTAATGCGGGTGCGGATGCCGTGGGCGGAAACGATTTGTTTACAAATTATGTTATGAACGATATCTCGGGCGAGAATACGCTGAGGAGCAAATATTATATTTCTGACGCTCAAGTCCTTAATTCCGTTTATAAAATAAACGGTGCGGGTACTGTTGTCGTCAAACAACCGTTTTTGTTGGATAACCCTTTAAGAATGGTTTTTGATTTGCCGAATACAACGATTAATAAGAAATTGCATAATAAAGAATTAAAACTCTCAAACGGCGATTTGATGAAGATTGCGCAGTTTAATGACAGTACGGCACGTTTGGTCGTTACATCAAAGCAGGCAAGACAGTATATCCCTGTATATTCTGTGGACAGCCAGTCATTGTTGGTCGCAAATCCGAGATTTTTGCTAACCTCGCATTTGCCTGCATACAAATCTAATATTGTAAAGTTTAACTACCAAAAGGCAAGTAAGCAGAATAATCTGTTGATAGAGTTTGATAAACCGATTGTTTATGCGATAAAACGTAACCAAAACGAGATGTATATATATTTATTGAACGCGGAAAAGTACAGCGATTCAAACTTCCACTCCGCAATAAAGAATACTCCTTATTCGGATGTGTCCGTACATCTTTTGAGTACAGGCATGAGGGTAAAAATACCTTTGCAGAACAAGGATAATATAAATACTTACATTTCTCCTGACGGAAAGTTGTTCAAGTTAACGACCGAGGCAAAGAAGGTTGTTGAAGAAAAACCTGCGAAGAAGACGACGCCGAAAGAGACAGTTACAAAACCTGCAGCTGTAATCGCGCCTGCGCAAAAATATACAAATTCTAACAACAGAAAGATTGTTGTTTTGGATGCAGGGCACGGAGGAAGAGACTGCGGAGCTATCAGGGAAAATTGTTACGAAAAGACGATTAATCTTGATGTTACTATGAAGTTAAAATCAATATTGGAAAAACACGGCTATCGTGTATATATGACAAGAACGAACGATACATATGTTTCGCTCGAGGACAGAACAATATTTACGGAAAAGATTTATCCGGGGGCATTTGTCAGTGTCCACGTAAACTCTTGTAATGCGGTTTCTCCTACGGGGATAGAGGTTCATTATTATCACGATAACAGTATACAGCTTGCTAATTGTGTACATAAAAAATTGGTTCCTAAGTTGAACACGAAGGACAGAGGTTTGTATAAGTCTCGTTTTTATGTTATAAATCATACGTCGGTGCCTGCGATACTGGTAGAGATTGGGTTCATTTCCAACCCTGCGGAGAGAGCGGCAATGATGTCGGCAAAACGTCAACAGGCGACAGCTGAAGGAATAGCGGAGGGGATAATTGACTTCCTTAGAAATTACTAAAAAAATAGGTTTTTGCGACTCGGGTGTCGGCGGGCTTACTGTTTATTCAAAATTCAGGAGCAAGCTTGATACGGAAGATTGCCTGTTTTTCGGGGATTTAAAGCATTCTCCTTACGGCGACAAGACAAAAGAACAGCTAATCGTATATTCGAGAAATGTGTTTAACTTCTTTAAGAGTAAGGATGTAAAGGCTGTTATTATGGCTTGTAACACGACTTCTGCACAGACTTATCCTACGTTGAAAAACGAGTTTGATTTTAAGATATACCCTATTATTCAATCTTGCGCAAAGATACTTGCGGGGTTGGACGTTAAGAGATTGGGAATTTTCGCAACAAAGGCAACCGTAAATTCAGGAGCTTATGAAAGAGAGATAAATAAATACAATCCTGATATAACCGTATTTTCTCAGAGCTGCCCGGGGTGGGTTGAGATTGTTGAGAATAACGGACAAAATATCCCTGAGAATAAAGAGTTAATCAAAAAAGATTTAGACAGAATGTTAAAGAATAACCCTGATAAGATTGTTTTGGGGTGCACACATTACCCGTTCTTACTGGATGTGATGTCTGAGTATGTCCCGAGAGAGATGTTTATTGATCCTGCGGATGTATTTGTTGATTATATTATTGATGATTTGAGAAAATCCGACCTTCTTAATCCGAAAACTACCAAAGGCAGTGAAGAGTTTTATGTAAGCGCAAACCCTGATAAGTTTAAGACTGCATCAAAGATGTTTTATCAAGTCGATAAGGTCAATTTAATCGACGAGTAGTGTTTGTATTTATTCTTGTTTCGCACCCAAACGCATGCATTTTCATATTCATACAAATCAAATCTGATGTTTTATTATCAAATGTAAAACAATTTATCAATCTATTACTGCGTTTTAACCCATAATGTAAAGTTTTGTAAACAATATATAACAAAAAAGTCAATTCTCAAAGTCAAAAAAACTTTATATAAATGTAAGGTTAAAGGTTAGATAAAACAAAAGGTTAGTTAAACAATTTTAAAAAGGTTGGTTAGAACAAAGTGATTAACGAACGGTTATAAGTTAATCAAAGACTTTAAAAATCAAGTTATTTAAAAGTGTTAATCTTTTAAAGATAACCTGAGGTCTTATAAAAGGTTAGTTTAGTTTATAGGTTAAAGAAAGTAGGTTTACAATGGGTTTCTTATTAATGTTATCAAGAAAGATTCAATTAGAAGACAGAAGAAATGATTTGGAATATCAAATCAACACAATCAACACAAAAATGAATGATTTAACAAATTATGCTTCAATCTTATCTCAAGATTCAATTAGCGTAAATGATATGGCAAACATTCCGTCATCATTATTCGCTCAAGGGTTAGGTGAACTTGCAAACTGCGATATGTTCGCTAAACAAAATGCTGATAATAATATGGGTATGGCAATGAGTTCCGGAATTTTCGGACAAACCGCAAACCAAAATGTTCAAGGTCTTGCTTGGCAGAAAATGTATGAAGAAGCATCAAAACAATACAGAAAGATGCTGCAAGCTAAGATGAACGAAGAAGAAAAATCGTTAGAGTCAAGAAAAGCAAGACTTGATGCTCAATTGACAGAGGTTGATACAGAATTGAAACACGTTGAACAACGTGAGGCGCAAGATATCCAGAGCGCTGTTGCAGGCTACGGAGTCGGTGGTCAATAAACCAATCACCCCCTCCCCATTGTAACCAACTTCTTTAACCTATAAACTAAACAAACAAATCAATCTACTTAATAACCAATAATAAACTAAATTCCTTAGCCTCTTAACCGGAGGCTTTTTTTTTGCCCTTTTTTATGTCCTCGGATTTATGCAGAGAATATCAAGTTGCACTTTTCATCATATTCATCAATAGGCAAGGTATCAACTATTAATTCTTTTTCAATGACAATGGCGTTGCTCGAGGGTAGCCCTTTTAAAAACCTGTCATAATACCCTCCGCCATAGCCCAAGCGATACCCTCTTTTGTCCGCCGTAAGTGCGGGACACAGTACTAAATCAAGGATGTTTTTATCTATAGCATCAGTCGTTGGCTCAAGCACTTTCAGACTTGATTTTGAGAGGCTGTCCCCTTTTTTATACGGGCAAACATCAAGCATTTCCCCGTTTACTCTCGGCAGGTAAAAGTTTTTACTGCTGTCATCGGTTAATGCCAACAAATCTATCTCATATTTTAGGGGGTAAAAAATCATTATATTTTTTGCATTCTTATAAACATCAGATTGTTTTATCTTTTCGACAATCTTCTTACTGATGTCTGCGATAGGCAGAGTCTTTCTCGTCTCTTTTGCGGTTTTTCTAATCTCTGATTTACTCTTCATGTCTTTACCATACAATAAACGGAAAGTGCGGTAAAGTTGAAACCTGTTTTCGACAGGCGGGTAATAAAAAATTAATACTTTATTCCTAGTAGGATTTTTTAATATTTGGAGCCTTTCTTATCGCTAAGATAATCAATAGTTTTTTTGTCGGATAAAATTATCATAATTTTGAGAGGATGTGTTCATGAAGAAATTTTTGATAGTTTTATTGTTGCTTATATCTTTTATGTGCAGAGTTTCGGCACTTGAACCTGTGCGTGATCCGCTTAGCAAAATGGAAAATTCTGTCTTTGGGACAGATTATTCGGGGCAAAAAATAGAAAATAGGCTCTCTCGTCTTGAAGAGACCGTTTACGGCAGAAAAAAGTCGGGAGCAACCGCTACCCGATTAAAACAGCTGTCAAAAGATATGAATGCTGAATTAATCGGGCAGGAAGTCACACCCGACGAACACATGGGAGAAATGATTGCGGAAGAGGCGGAAGAAAACACTCCCGACAACAGTGTTGAATATCCAATCCTTGATGATGTCGAAAAGCGCTTAACCCTCAAAAATAACAAAAATCAAACACTGGCTTCAAGGCTTGTTGCGATAGAAAAGAAACTGTTTAATAACAGCTATGACAAAGATGATTATTATTCAAGAGTGGAGCGTATAAAAGAAAAGGTCTACGGAACGCGAGACTTGATTGCGCAAGGTCTCGGACCTAATGAGGTAGTAATCCCCGAGTATGACGCTTCAGACTCCGATGTTTGGGGTATGGATGAAATAATGGATACAGACAGATTCTCTTTCGGGAACAGAAGAAGAAATAACCGCGGTGATGTTTCATCGAAAATCAGTTCATTAGAGCGGCAATTGTTCCAAAGTACTTATCCTGACGAAGAAAATAATGACAGGCTTGCGAGATTAGAGAGTACGGTTTTTGATACCGAGTTTTACTATGACGATGAAAATGAGAGAGTAGACAGACTTGAAGGCGCACTCAAAGGGCAGAAGAGTGCCAATAAATATGACAGCAATAAATTTCAGCAGGGTTTAAACACTGCACTGCAGATAGGCGCAATGGTACTAATGGTGCTCGCGTTTATACTCTAAGCCATAATCCCTTCTTTATCAGGTGCAATGTATGGGTTGTTAATCTGATATTGCGATTGTGTTGCGTATGCTTTTTGTGTTAATTCGGCAAATGTATATCTTTGACCTGTTTGAGGGTTTGTTCTGTATTGAGGTTTCCCTTTAGGTCCTTCAGTGAGCGGTAAAAATCTGCCCATTGCTTCCGTTAAATTAATACCCATGAAATTTTCTCCGTCCTATCTATCTCTTGTATATATAAAGTATATATACTTAAAATTATTGACAAATCAACGTAAGAATGTGAAGTTTTGTAAACATTAAAATTTTTCGTTATGGTGAAAAAGCCGTTCGGTACAGTCCGAACGGCTCCATGTAATAAACGCTGTATTTGTAAATACAGCGTTTACGAAACATGTCATCCTGAACTTGTTTCAGGATCTTGTACTTATTTAACAGATGCTGAAATAAATTCAGCATGACACGAGAAGCAAATAAAGTTCAATATTATTCGCCCATAACTTTGACGATAACGCGTTTTCTTCGCTGTCCGTCAAATTCCGCGTAATAAATTTGCTGCCACGGTCCGAAATCAAGTCTGCCGTCTGTTATAGGAACAATCTTTTCGTTCCCGATGAGCAAGCTTTTTAAGTGGCTGTCTCCGTTGGTTTCACCCGTATTATGGTGATGATAATTGATATTGAACGGAGCCAATTTTTCGAGCCAGTTATCAATATCTTCTATAAGACCGTATTCCGCATCGTTTACGTATATACCCGCCGTAATGTGCATTGCGGATACGAGCACCATGCCTTCTTTAATTCCGCTTTCAGTTACAATATCCTGTACTTTTCTTGTGATATTGATATACTCTCTGTGTTTTTCGGTGTTAAACCATAAGTATTCCGTTTTAAATTTCATAATCAGTTCTCCTTACAGATACATTTATTGTTTTGGACTGTATTTTGTCTTTAAGTATTTGCTTACGGGCTCGGGCACAAACTGTGATATATCCCCGCCGTTGAGTAAAATATCTTTCACAACGCTTGATGATATAAAACTGTATTCAGGTCTTGTCATAAGGAATACTGTTTTTATATCGTCGCATAACGTTCTGTTGTTTTGAGAGAGTTGGAGTTCATACTCAAAATCGGAAACAGCTCTAAGCCCTCTTAGCAGAAAATCCGCGCCCTTTTCTTTCGCATAATCAATCGTTAATCCTACGAAGGCATCGACTTCGACGTTATCTAAATCTGTTATACTGTCTTTTATAAGCTGTATTCTCTCATCAACGGAAAGAAACCCTTTCTTTTCCGGGTTATGGGCGATTGCAATGATAACCTTGTCAAACATTTCGGCTCCGTCTCGCAATACATCAACATGCCCTAATGTTATCGGATCAAAGCTCCCCGGATATACTGCTATTTTTTCTTTTTTATTTTGTGTATTCATATTTTCTCCAATGTGTAATCTTTTCGTTATATTATCATAACTCAACCTTACTGTTGATAATATATCCAGCCGTTTGTCAAATCCGTTTTGATATCTTGTAAGAATTTGAAGTAAACTGTATCACCCTGTTTAAGAATTAGTTTTTCGCCCTTAAACACTTTTCTGAACCATGTCATGAATTTGCCTTTTTTCTTGGTTACGTTTCCGACGAGTTCAACCATAACGCTCTGGTCGTTTGGTGTTGTGATAATATTTGAGGTTAATTCCAATATCCCGTTTTTCTTAAAGAATTGTCCTCTTTGAGCTTTTGTCAAAGAGCCTTTAAAACCTGTTCCTTTATAAAACAGTATGTATTTATCTCTCGTTGTATAGTTTACGTCTGATTGAGCCGTGAAGTCTTCCCCTCTGACGGATGATTGAGAAGAGAAGCCCTTATTTACTTTTACCGGTACAACAGACCCTTTCGGAATAGTCCCGACGGAGCCTTGAACATAGGCGTTATCAATAATATAGCCTTCCCCTGTTTTTTTACGCATAGCCTCCGCAAGCTTTGCATTCGGGTTAAGTTTTGCCTGTATCATCATATTATTTAATATTGCCGTAACCTCAGCGCGGGTTGCAGGTCTGTCGGCGTCCATATATTTCCTTCTCTCAGGGATAGACGCTATCATATCAAGGATTTCAGCTTTACCCGCAGCGACTATGAACCAATCGGGGATAGAATCTACATCCGCGTATTTCTTTTCCAACACATCGTGTGCTTTTTGCGGGCTAATCTGTTCCGTCGTCAAAGAATTAACCGCAATATTTATTGCTTCCGCTCTTGATACGGGATCTTCCGGTCTGAATTTTTCAGAATCTTTGTCGTTTGATATCAGGTCAAAATATACAGCCTTTTCTATTGCGTCGTATGCCCAGTAATTTTCGTCAATATCGGTAAATTTGATAGGCTGGACAACATTTGCGTGTTCCTGTCCGAGAGCTTTTATTGCCATAGAGCAAAACTCCGCTCTTGTTACATTGTCATCAGGTTTAAAAGTCCCGTCAGGGTAGCCGATTACAATACTTTGCTCAGACAGGTCTTTTATCTGTTCATATGCCCAGTGTGAAGTCGTCATATCCGAAAAGAACGCGAAAGCTCCTGTGCTTGCGCCCAATAACATAATGGCAGTACCGATTAGGTTTATTATAAATTTTTTCATTTTTCTCTCCCCGTTTTTCTAAATTATATCCGTATTTTTACCAAAAAACAAAATGTTTACATATCATCATAAGTAAGTTATATATTCACTTTTAATACTAAAAATGATAGAATAATGCTATGAATATAGTTGATGAAGTAAAAAAGGCAGTCGAATATACTTCCAAAAAAAAATATAAAGAGGCGGAAAAAATCTATAAAGAGATTTTGACGTTGGAGCCTGATAATGCAATTGTTCTGTCTTGTCTCGGATTGTTGTATTTAAACATAAGAATGTTCGGTAAAGCTAAAAAGTATTTACTCAAATCAGCTTCAATTTCTCCTATATCCGCGACATTAGAAGGTTTAGGTCTGTTGTATTATTACACAAAAAATGAGAAACTTGCGGTTGAATATTTTGAGAAAGTAATCGACAAAACCAATAACCCCGAAGTCTTTGAACGCTATATTGATATATTACTGGACAAAAAACGATTGACAAAGGCAATGGAACTCGCGGAAAAGTACGTCAAGTTTTATCCTTTCAGTAAAGAAGCACAGGAATATTACGGTGCTTGTCTTATGAGTTTAGGTAAATTCAATCAGGCGTATAATCTGTTTAATAAGTTAGTAAAAACACACCCTAAATATTGGAAAGCATGGCAGGATTTGGGTTTGGTATACGAAATGTACTTCCACGATGAAGAAATGGCAAAATTATGTTATGAAAACATTGTAAAGTGCGGAAACAAATATGTCGGGTATTCAAACCTTATAATCAATGCGTCTAAGCGTTTTGCACTGGATGAGGCTTTTGAATATATCCGTAAATTTGACCGTTTTTGCAGGTCTAAAAATAAAGATTATAATAAACTGAATGAATATAATAATATAAATTTTTCAAAGTCAGTTGTCTATTTTAAGCATAGAGACTTTATGAAGGCGTATAAATACTATATAAAAGGTCCTGCTGATAAAATGGAGGCAAAACCTCTGGATAAACTGAAAAATTTTTGGGATGGCAAAACCTATAAAGGCGAAACACTGCTCCTGTATTTTGATCAAGGTATCGGAGACGGTATTATGTTTTCAAGATATATCCCGTTTTTAGCTAAGAAATTTAAACAGGTAAAAGCTGTAACAAGAGGCGGTATCTTTGAAATTTCCAAGCGTTCCTTCAAACAGTATAAAAACGTAAAATTCTATACCTATAAATTTCATATGCCAAAATATGACAAATCAATGATAGCGTCAAATTCGCCGTATTATCTAAAAATGAGTATAGACAAAATCCCTTATTCCGAAGGCTATTTAATCGCTGATAAAGATAAGGTTGATAAATACAAAGAGTATATTAATAGTGACAAATTTAAGGTCGGAATTTGTTGGGAAGCAGGAGGCGCAGGTTGGAGAGAGCTCCTCAACAGAACTCTAAATATATCACTTTTTGAGCCGTTCTTTGGTGTGAAAAACACTCAATTCTATTCCTTGCAGGTTAATCCGACAATGGATAACTACAAGGATTATAAAAACTTGATTTGTTTGGGTGATACCTTTAAAGATTTTGACGATACAGCGGGTGCCTTAAAAAATCTGGATTTGCTTATAACCGTTGATACATCTGTTGCGCATCTTGCGGGAGCTCTAGGGGTGAAAACCTTTATGCTGTTACCGTACTGCCCTGATTGGCGTTGGTTTGACAATGATAAAACAACAGAATGGTATGATTCCGTCACTATATTCAAACAATCAAATACTAAAAGTTGGGATGATGTCATTGAAAATATAACGGTAGAATTAGATAAATTGGCAAATCACAACTGAAATACTTGAAAAATTTTCAAGTTTAGGTTAGTATTGATAGGTAACTGATGCGGAAGTAGCTCAGTTGGTAGAGTATCTGCCTTCCAAGCAGACTGTCGCGAGTTCGAGTCTCGTCTTCCGCTCCATTAAATTAAGAGCTATTTATATAGCTCTTTTTTATTGCGGAATCCGAGACTCT
>DLEF01000070.1:0-1727 GCA_002481545.1 Cyanobacteria bacterium UBA7753
TTACGCATTACGAATTATGCATTTCTAATTACATTTACCCCTAGCCGAGTTTTGCAACGATAGCAGGGATTAAGCTGTCTACAAACCCTACAAAGAAAATGAGGAACATCACAACTGCCAACGCCTTTTGCATATCAGAGAACAAGAACATTTTTTTCTTTTCTCTGAACTCTTTTATTCCTCTGTATTCATCGCCGTACGGTTGAACAGGCAATTGTTTTTCTATCTGTTCCAAAACTTTTTGGAACTTTACCTTGATAAGCATGTTATATGCATCCATATTTGCCCACCATAGCATTGTTGAAAACATGCCGATAACCGCAATGAGTGCACTCAACGGAACTCCGTATGCAAAAGCAGACATTCTTGTCAGTTCAAATACAACAAGCAATATAATTGCCAAGCACAGATAAAATCTGTTTATCATAAAACTTCTTGAAATAAATTCTTCCTTTTGTTCGGAATAAAGTTTGTACTGTTGAAATATTAATTCTTTATCATCACTCATAATTAGCCTCTTTTTGTTTTATTTTTCATAATTGACTTATTTTATAGTGCAAAGGTATAAATACAAAATTATTTAACCCATAGCCCTAGCCTTGAGCTCCTTCGTTTGCTCCTTCGCGGTTGCGTTTTACATTCTCAACAAGTTCGTTAAATTCCTTTTCATCCAATGTTTCTTTGTCTAACAAAGCTTTTGAGATGTAATCCAACATATCACGATTTTGGTTTAAAATGTCTTTTGCTATTGCATAGCGTTCATCGACAATTCGTTTTACTTCCTTATCAATGTCAGCGGCAAACTCTTCGGAGAAGTTTCTTGTATGCCCGAAGTCTCTGCCCATAAATACATGTTCTTCTGATTTTCCGTAAGTTAAGTTACCCATTTTGTCGCTCATACCGTACATTGTAACCATTTTACGTGCAATCTCTGATACTTTTTCCAAATCGTTTGACGCACCTGTCGTTACTGATTCGGGACCGTAGATGATTTCTTCCGCAACACGTCCGCCGAGCGTCATTGTTATTCTGTCCAAAAGTTGTGATTTCTTCATCGTCAAATAATCTTTTTCAGGCAAGGTCATTGTTATACCCAATGCCATACCTCTCGGAATAATTGATACCTTATGCAGAGGATCACAGCCTTTTAACATCGTAGCCAACAGAGCATGCCCGACTTCATGGTAAGCTGTGTTTTCTTTTTCTTCGTCTGATATAATTCTGCTTTTCTTTTCAGGCCCTGCCATAACTTTATCAATAGCCTCTTCAAGGTCGTCCATATCAATTTGTTTTTGGTCATGTCTTGCCGCAAGCAATGCTGCCTCGTTCAAAAGGTTTTGTAAATCAGCACCCGTAAATCCCGGAGTTCTTTTTGCAAGTACTTTCAAATCAACTTCTTCCGCTAACGGTTTATTCTTCGCATGTACCTTCAAAATCTGTTCTCTGCCTAAAACGTCAGGTTTATTGATAACGATTTGTCTGTCAAATCTTCCCGGTCTCAAAAGAGCGTTATCAAGAATATCAGGTCTGTTTGTAGCAGCGATAACGATAATGTTTGTATTCTTATCAAACCCGTCCATCTCTACCAACAATTGGTTTAAGGTTTGTTCTCTTTCATCATGACCGCCACCTAAGCCTGCGCCACGCTGTCTGCCGACAGCATCTATTTCATCAATAAATATAATACAAGGTTGGTGTTTTTTTGCCTGATCGAACAGGTCACGGAC
>DLEF01000070.1:1800-4931 GCA_002481545.1 Cyanobacteria bacterium UBA7753
GAGAAGAACGGTACGCCTGCTTCCCCTGCAACAGCTTTCGCCATCAATGTTTTACCTGTACCAGGAGCACCTACCAAAAGTACCCCTTTCGGTATCTTTGCGCCGAGTTTTAAATATTTGTCACTATGTTTTAAGAAATCAACGATTTCTTCAAGTTCTTTCTTTTCTTCGTCAATACCCGCTACATCGTCAAACTTCGTTTTAACCTTGCTGTCCAAAAGCATTTTTGCTTTGCTTTTCCCGAAGGACATTGCCTGCGAACCGCCTGCCTGCAAACTCTTTGCCATAACAACAAGGAATACGATAAACAATATAGGAAATACCAGAGAGCCCAATATGCCGAGCATTTGTGAAGACTCACTAGGTTTTTTTACGCTTATATCAACGTTTGCTTTTTCTAATTTATTCATCAAATCGGCTGAATTAGGAACCAAAACCTGATATTGTAATGTTGCGGTTTGAGGTTGCATGCCCATAACCGTTTCATACTTTGTAGGTTTCTTTTCAGGTTCAGGTTGTTTTACTGGGGTTGCCGTCAAAGATTGTCCGTTTATCTCAACTTTCTTGATTTCTCCTGCTTGAACTTTTTTCACAAATTGTGAATATGATAAATCCGTAGTTTGTGTGGTTGAGCCCGCAAACAGCATTGATACAAAAGCAAGTACCATAATGCCTAACACAACATACATTCCGACCGATTGACTTTTATTCATAAATAACCTCTTTATAATAATACTTTTTTACTCTAACAGTATAACGAAAAATAATCGGTTTAGCAATATATTTAATCTTTTTCCCAATATAGTGCGAGCCTGATTTGAATTGTAAATAATTATGAAATCGGTAAATAAATTAATCAATTCTATAAGTAAAAAATTGTTTATATAAATGTAAGGTTATTTTTAGTTTATAGGATTTTGTATGGTTTCACTTAACACTTTCAGACCGTTAGAAAACAAAGTTATCTCTGCCGTATCTCAAGGCGCAGACAGAGTAAGTGCCAACGGAACAAAATATGCCAAAAATTTAGCAAATGATACTTTTGAGCTCCACTCAAAAGCGGTAAAAGAAGGCGTTACATCTCCTATCGCAAAAACAACAGCTGCGGAAACTAAAACAGCCGTAAAAAATGATAACGTATTATATGATGATATAGATTTAACAAAAGAAGATGCGAAAATAGTCTTCAATGGTAACACCATAACCTTAAAAGGACCACAGAGAAAGAAATTCAGAAAAATGGAGGTCGGACAAACCGCATTTGTAGGCGGAGGCTCTTCCGCAGATAAAGAATTGTTCAACATTCCGGGTTTGGAAGTAAACCAATTTGAAGTAACAAAAAATGCAGACAACTCTTTCAGTGTCGTAAACCGTTTTGCAACAGCATCTAAAACAAATACAGCAGATTTACTAAAATCCTTAGACAAAATCAAATATTCAAGACCTGAATTTTATGAACTCGTAAAAAACGGTTTGGAAAGCAAACAACTCCCTGCCGAAAACTTGGAGGCCATAACCAAATTTATAGATAACCCTATTACAGAGCCTAAATTTGTCAGATCAATTACCGATTACAAAAACGACGGGTTCAAATATATTAATAAATATATGAGAGGGGACAAATTAAATGTTCACTCAAACTATGACTATCAAATCTTGAGACAAATCGGCAAAGCTACCGAAAACGATATTTCATCAGCTTACGCTACAAAAATGAAACGTGACGTCAGAAACCTTACTGATTTGACAAATGCAAATACTTTTAATAACCCGTTGACGCTTTACCGTGGTGATACTTATGCAATCCTTGATAACGTAGTAATCAAAAACGGTAAATATCAAGGCAAAAAGTTATCTGAAATCCTTGAAGGTGCTCAAAACAAATCTATTGAAGAAAAAACACAACTCGTAAATGAGATTCTTGCCGATAACAAAAACTTGGAATATACTCAACCGTCATTCTTATCAACAAGTTTGATGTCAGGCGGGCAAAAAGATTGGAAACCTGTCCAAACAAACATAACCACCAAAGGTCCTATTAACGGTATCTGTATAGATGCTAATATTGACTCCGTTCACAAAAAAGAACTTGAATTTTTGGTCGGTAAAAACTCCAATGTTGCAATCAACAGCATTAAACCTGATAAATCAGGTCAATGGATTCTTGATGCAACCCTCACTCAAGGCTAGGGGTAAAGGGGTAAATATATAGAGGTTACCCTTGATTTGTCTTGCTTTAATGGTTCAATATTATTATTAATAATATGTTGTTTTATATATCACTTTATCTGATATATAATATAATAAGGTGTACGAAAGATAAGGGATATATGAAGTGCAGACCAAGGTTATTATGAGAGGTTTTAAGAATGCGCATGCACCTTTACGTCCGTTTAATAAAAGGACAAATCCTTCTGTCGATTTGAGACCGAACGCACGTATAAGTTCTAAAAATTTCAAATTGAACAGTATTCCTGACGCTGTACCCGAAAAGAATAATTATTTATCCCGTGAAATAACAAAATCCGAGAAAAACGGAGGTTATAAGGAAGAGGTACTATATCGTCCGGCCGTAAAACAAATAAATTATTATGACGATAAAAACAACAAAGTGAAATCAACGGATATAAGAATGTCCGCAGGCATGAAGAAAACAACAACAAAAACATATAATGCCAAGGGGAAAGTTACACATATTGAGGCTGAAACCATATCCGTTGCGACAGGTAAAAAGAATGTTCAAAAATGCGACATAAACCCCGAAACGGATAAGATAACGAAATATGAAATGATAGGCGTGAACAACAAAACATTCGCTATGTTTGAACGAGATGAGGACGGATTAATTGTAACTCATTCTATGGATAACCGCGGGAACGAGTTTAAACACGATAAAGATACTTGGACTTCAACCATGACAAATAAAGACGGGAAAACCGAAGAGGTCAGCTACCAGAGTGCAAGCGAATTTTATTCATATATAAGACCTCAAATCCATATTGATATGAAAAAATATCTTTAAAATATGTCTTTATCGGAATAAAAGGTATAATTAATTTACGTAAAATATGTATAATCTTTTGAACATGGAATAACATGTTGTTTAAAATGTTATGTTCCATTTTTTCTTT
>DLEF01000041.1 GCA_002481545.1 Cyanobacteria bacterium UBA7753
GTTCCGTTTTTTCTTTTTGGCTTCGCAACTCTGAAAAGAAAAAATGGAACATAACTTTTCAAATAATACGTTACTTAATATCTAAATATTCATAAATATTTTGTTTTATTTAAAGATACCTTTAAATAAGAGACTCTATCTTGACGGTTTGTATACTGGCTCTCCGCTGTTTACGTAATATTCAAGAACATCTTCGCCTTCTTTTGTAGCAATGTTTCCGTAAACCGTAATCCCTCTGTTTTTAAATTCGTTGAGCCAATCAGGTTTGAAACCTTCGTCAAACCCCGTTATTTCTTCTACTCTCTTTGATGTAACACCATAGTAAACATTTCTAATTCCAGACCACATAATTGCACCTAAGCACATTATGCAAGGCTCTGACGTTACATATAGGCTCAAATTGTAGGGAGCCAAATCATATGTACCGAGTTTCTTTTCGGCTGCTCTGATTGCGTTTACTTCCGCGTGGCAGTTACTGCACTGATCGTGTACAACGGAGTTTGTCTCTTTTGAGACAAGGTTGCCTTTCTCGTCATAGATAGCAGCTAAGAACGGTCCTACGCCGTTACTGCCTATGCGTGTTTTTAAATCCGCCTGTAAATCAAGCAAAATCTCTTTTGCGTGATTTACTTTTTCAGTATCTAATGTTTCATTTGAGATTATATCTAACGTTTTTGTGTTCACTTTGTTCATTTCCTTATTTATTAAAACATAATTCCAACGATTGTTGCAGACATAAAGCAAGTCAGAGTACCTGCGATAAGAGCTTTAACTCCGAGTTTTGCAAGGTTGCCTCTTTGTGTCGGTGCGAGCTCTCCGATACCGCCGATTTGGATAGCGATAGATCCGATGTTACCGAAACTGCATAATGCAAAACTTGCAATCAAGAATGATTTAGCGGTCAATGCAGCTTTGATAGAGGTTAAATCCAAATATGCAACAACTTCGTTTAATACTAATTTTTCCCCGATTAATCCGCCGACATTGGTGATATCTTGTAAAGGTACACCCATAATAAGAGCGAATATCGCAAATATTTTACCTAAGATAAATTTCAAAGATAATGCAGGGAGCCAACTCCAGTTGAGGTGGCAGTGATAATATAATAATGAGCCGAATCCGCCCAAGAACCAGTCAATCATTGCAACCAATGAAACTAATGCAATAATCATTGCGGTAATGTTTATTGCAACCTTCATACCGTCTCCTGCGCCTGCGGCAATAGAGTCTATAAGATTTACGTGAGTTCTTTTTACTTCTATTTTCACATCTTCCCCTGTCTTAGGTTCCTCTGTTTCAGGGTACATAATTTTTGCGATTACGATTGCTCCCGGAGCCGCCATAATAGAAGATGCGAGGATATATACGGCAGGAACGCCCATTTTGATATATACAGGCATCATTGCACCTGATACACAAGCCAAACTGCCTGCCATTGATGTCAATAATTCTGACATCGTGAAATCTTTCAAATACGGTTTAATCATAATTTGTGCCGTAACATTTCCGACAAAAGAGTTAGCAACCGCACATAGTGCCTCTGCCCCTGATACCTTCATCAATTTGTTCATCCATTTGCCTAAGAATGCGACAACCTTTTGCATAATACCGTAATAATAAAGAATGTTTACAAGTACTATCATAAGTATCATTGAGCAGATAAGTTGGAAAGCGAAAATCTTGGTGCCCGAGCAATAATCCGCAGTGAATTTGTTGCCCAAAATTCCGTTGAAAGCAACATTTCCGCCTGCCATTGCAAAGTCCATAAGTTTTTCAACAAAAGCACCTATCTTGATAAATATATATTGTCCCAAAGGTACTTTGAATATAAACAGCGCCAGTAATATTTGTAACAATAACGCCGTACCTACGGTTTTGTAATTAATCTTTTTTCTGTTGTTGGACAGTCCGTATGCGATAAGCAATAAAATGACAATCCCTATAACACCTACAAATCTTTGCATTTAGAACTCCTTTAAGACACATAAATAATTCACAGTTCTAATTATAGCAGAAAAATCCCGTTTAGAACAGCATTATACACGAATTTTTACAATAAAAAAGCCGTAATTTTACATTACAGCTTTTATTATAATTAAACGTTATATATTTATCGTTCCAGTTTGCCTTTTCCGAAGAAATCTTGTAGTTCTTGGTTAGTTGCCTTCATATCTGCGGATTCTTTGTTCGGAGCGATATCTTTATTGTCTCCTGGCTCTAACTGTTCTAATTCGTATATTTGTTGTTCCAGCTTGTATTATTCTTCTCGCAAATCCATATCATTAGGATTTTTTTCCAGTTCTTTTTTTACTTCCGCATATCTTGCCTTGCAATTATCAAGAGTCGCTTTCTTGTCGGAACCTCCCGGATTATTGACATTCACTCCCGATAAACCGTTAATTGTCGTCATATAAAGTCTCCTTTCTATACTCGTACTTCAAAATTTTCTTACGTAAATATAAAGGAGTTCAAAAAGTGTAAATTTCACAAAATAAAAAATTCGTTACATTTTTTACAAAAACGATTTATTTATGCAGTACATTACGTACGATGTTGATTAGAGTTTATATTTACCCCTGCTCTATTCGCGGACTTTGTTTTCTTCACCTTTAATAAGACGTTTAATATTTTCGCGGTGGAGATAAATAATATAGACGGCTCCCAGTGCACAATATGCGGTATATGCTACAGGAGCATGTCCTACATAGTGCATCAAAAACGGCGACGCTACCATAGCGACGATTGAGCCCAAAGAAACATATTTTGAAAAATATGTGACTATTGCCCAAACAAGTGCAATCAATAATCCGACCTGCCAATTAAGAGCAATCATTGTGCCGACGCCTGATGCTACGGATTTTCCGCCTTTAAATTGTAAAAATATAGGTTTGCTGTGTCCTATGATAACAGCGATAGCTGCGAGAACAGGGAATAATCCTATTCCTCTGCATGTGCCTACATACATTGTTGCCAAGAATACAGGTAGCGCGCCTTTAAAGGCGTCTAATAACATAGTTATAAAAAACCATTTTTTACCCAAAACACGTTTTACGTTTGTTGCTCCGGTAGAGCCTGAACCTACCGTTCTGATATCTTTGCCTGTTTTAAGTTTTACGATAATATATCCCGTAGGGATTGAGCCGATTAAATAAGCCCCTATAATAACTATTCCTAATATAATAAAAAGTTGTGCCATAATATTTCTCCTATATCTATAATATAACAACCAAGGCTTTTTCTCAGATTGTTAAGTTTTGTAAAAGCAATTTATTCTCATGTGTTATTCTAAGGTAAACATGTGGAATTATAAAAGTAGAGAAAAAATGAGTTGCAAAAAACACTAACTAATCGATGCAACCTACGGAGAAAAAATTAATCACAAAAGAGATCTTTATATGCATTTGTGTTGCATATAAATAACAAAAGCAAAAGAGTAGTAAATCATGAGTTTAATTGATGGCATTAGAACTAAATTTAACGTTGGCGGAGTAAATCCTTTCACCCCAAGCAGAATTGCGAGCGTATCGGCAGGCGGTAGTGAAGCTACGAGTGGCAGCGCAAAAAAAGGCTGGGAAGCATACCATAACGGTGAAAATCCTAACGGTTTGAACGGCGGATTCCTCTCTGACGGAACCGGTGAAGGCGGTGCCCATAAATTAAATATGTATATGTAATACGTAAGAAATCAGATAATATATAACAACAAGAGGTCGATTTTAAGTAATCGCCTCTTTTTTGTTGGGGTAAATATAGTGTTTGAGCAGAATATGGAGCAGATGTCATGCAGAATTTATTTCAGCATATGAAAAAAGGACGAGGAACCTAATCACCTTGTTAAGTTTTGTAACGAACTTATGAGAAATTAATCAATTTTTAGAAAGAGTAAAACTTTATAAACATGTAAGATAGTATAACTATGGGAATAAAGAGTAGTAAAAATGGTAGCATTAGGTAAAGATTTAATTAGCAAATATTTTGGCGGTGCCGATACAAAAATTGGCGGAATGTCTCCTGCCTTTCATACCGAAAGAGTCGCAGGTGCTCCTTCTTCAATAAGCAGACCGAACGGTGTCGCTGAAGGATATGCAAACGGACAAGGTATTAACGGTTTAAATGGCGGATTTCTTAGCAGAGGAACCGGCGAAGACGGTGCCCACAAGTTAAATGTATATTACTAAACATATAATAGTCAGATAACAATATAAAAAAGAGACGATTTTTTAATCGCCTCTTTTTCAATGTTATATTTTTCTTGCGGTAACGGATTAACCGATATCCCATTTCCCGCAGGTGCTGCCCCAACGAGCGATGATGTTGCCTTTGACATCGTTGATTTTCTCAATATGAGCAGGTCCGTCATAATCTTCAACAATCGTAATGACTTCGCAGTTGTTAGAACATCCCGTGCACTGGCATGTGATTGATTGGAAGTTCATATTACCGACATTCCAGCCTTTGAATGTTGTATCGTTGCCTGTATACTGGTGATTTTCCATTGCTAACAATGCGGCACCTATAGCACCCATTGTTTGGTGATGATCAGGAACAACAATCTCTGTTTGAAGAGCCTCTTCAAATGCCTTAACCATACCTGAGTTTGATGCAACCCCACCCTGGAAGGATACGGTTGGTAATAACTCTTTACCCAATGCAAGGTTACTCAAATAGTTTCTTACCAATGCTTGGCAAAGACCGTACAATAAATCTTCTACAGGATAGCCGAGCTGTTGTTTGTGGATTAAGTCAGACTCTGCGAAAACACCGCAACGACCTGCGATACGTGCAGGGTTGTCTGATTTTAGAGCCGTTTCTCCGAAAATTTCAATCGGAACATTCAATCTCTGTGCCTGATGGTCTAAGAAACTTCCCGTCCCTGCCGCACAAACCGTGTTCATAGCGAAATCTGTAACGATACCGTCACGCAGGATTATGATTTTACTGTCCTGACCGCCGATTTCAAGAATTGTTTGTACATTAGGGATGAATGTTGCAGCTGCAACCGCGTGAGCGGTGATTTCGTTCTTTACGATATCAGCACCAACAAGTGCGCCTGCAAGGTTTCTTCCTGAACCTGTCGTTCCGACACCCATAATGTCATATTCTCTGTTTGCTGCTTTTGCCTGTTCAACGATTTTATTTAAACCTGACTGAACAGCTACAACAGGTTTACCTGCTGTTTTAAGCATGTATGAATCTATATATTGACCTTTTTCATCAATGACCGCAAGCTTTGTCGTAACAGAGCCTACGTCTATTCCTAAGTAAGATGTTATACCCATAATTCCCTCTTATAATTCTTCTGATTAATATTATAACACGGACAAAATTTGAAAATAAACCCTTCGTTTGTTATTTCCTTTTTACGTGCTAAAACACTTTGCTTTAGAGTGTATCAGATATTTCAAATGCTTAAAATCTCTTCCGTTTTTATTTGAAAGCACGATATACGATTGCGGCACCTATTGCACCTAATGCGGCAAGTCCGCCGGCTGCGATAAGAACATTGCGTCTGTCTTCTTTGTCATTAGGTAACAAAGTCTTTTTTACTTCTTCTTTATCAGGTAGGACTGTTTTGCGGTTACTCTTTGAGGTTGCCGCTATGTCTGTTTCTGTTATTCCCGGTATTGTTCTTATGTTCATCAATAACCTTTTACACCCTTCATTGTTTTAAGTAACCGCAATAAAAAATTTTGCTAGTGCATGACATCTGTTTTACATTTCTTAACGTAAGCCGAAAATGCTGTTTCTGCAAATAATAACCGCCTTTTAGCGGTATATTTACCCCTGCCCCTGTCACTTTAATTTTTTTCTTCTATAATGAAGTTATGAAAAATACACGTTTAACACAATTGAATACGCACAGAGATGCGTGGGTAGAAATAAATCTCGATTCGGTCGAGAATAATATAAGAGAATTTAGAAAAAATATTCCTGCGGATATGAAAATTCTCGGGATATTAAAAGCTGATGCATACGGGCATGGTGCACAAATGTTGGCTCCTGTTATGTTAGCGTCAGGTATGGATATGCTTGGGGTTGCCTCTATCGATGAAGGCTTAGACCTTAGGAAAGAAAAAATATCCTGTGATATTTTGGTCGTCGGTGCGGCTCCTGTTTGGGCGTTTGAAGTCGCTGCGGAAAATGATATATCACTTTCAATATTTTCAGATAAGCATTTGGACTCCTGCAAACAAGCGTATGAAAGAACGGGTATTAAACCGAAAGTACATATTAAACTTGATACGGGCATGAACAGAATAGGTTTGGAGCCAGACTATGCGGTTGAGTTTATAAAAAAAGTTCAAAACAGTGATTTCGTTGATTTAAAAGGAATATTCTCACATCTTGCAAACGCGGAAGATGTAGAAAAGACCAAAAAACAGTTTGATTGTTGGAACAGTATTGTTAATGCCGTTGATACCGACGGGCTTTTGCTCCATATCCTTAATACGGCAGGTTCAATGACGTACAATGATAAAGATGTGAAATCTAACATGGTAAGAATAGGAATTTCCATTTACGGGCTGTATCCTGATTTGGCACCGAAAACATTGTTTTATCCTAAATTAAAACAGGTAATAGGGCTCAAGGGCAGAATAACTAATTTACACACCATGAAAAAGGGCAGCGGTATCAGTTACGGCTATTCTTATATCGCGGATAAAGACACCCTCGTCGCAACTATTCCTATCGGTTACGCAGACGGTGTCCCGAGGATTTTATCAAACAAAATATACGGCGAAGTTAACGGTAAAAAAGTAAAACAAATCGGAAATATCACAATGGATCAGATGATGTTTGATGTGACGGGGACGGATGTCAAAGAAGGTGATATTATTACGTTATTGAACGATAAGGATTTGACCGTTGATGATTGGGCAAAGATTGCGGGTACAATAAATTACGAACTCCCTTGCAGATTGAAAGTAAGACTCCCGAGAGTTTACGTCAGAGGTTAGACCTCGCAGAAGAGTAAATTATATGTACCTTTATTTACCCCAAATTGTAAATTTTTATTAAAAAAACATGTTAATCTTGTAAATAATTCGGGCACAAAATACTTTTATAAAATATAATGATGTGTAGGAGTGTCAATAATGTTTGATAATTTAAAAAAATCTGTCGAAAAGTTAAACAAGATTAATCCTAAATCTTTGTTAACAGGCTTTGTACAATCACAAAGAGTACACAGCAAAGATTATCATGAATTATTGAATGTTGACACTGAATTAGAGTTTATTGCTGACAACAGAAGACTGGAAGCGATGGTCAGCGCGGAAATAAAGGCGGATTTCCCTGATATCAGTGAATCGTCTTTAGAATTATTAACGGATGCAACTATGCACCTGATTAGAAAGAAACAGCTTCAAGCCACAGACGACATTGTATTCAAGTAAGTCGTCACGGGAAAATTATTCCACAATTTTTTTAAGCGGGCCATGTGCCCGCTTTTGTTATTTTTGATTTACCCGCCTAAACTAATCCAAAAGTATTATTTTCTTAACAAAAATTTACATTCCTAAATCCTTGCTTAGTGCCTCGTTTCGGATAAAAGCCAATAATATGTAAATGTTTTGATGAAAAATATTGAATTTATGGTATTTTGTTGGTATAAATATAAAATAGACTATAATAACAGATAGTTCAAAAGTATTATTAGTATATAAGAAAAGGAATAAATTATGACATTACCAAACGTAGCATATTTCTCAATGGAAATAGCATTAGATCAATCATTATACACCTATTCAGGCGGTTTGGGTTTCTTGGCAGGCTCTCACATGTTATCCGCAGGATATCTTCAAATGCCTATGGTCGGGGTAACAATGTTATGGTCTTACGGTTATTATGACCAAAGAATTGACCATTCGGGAAATGTTGAAGTAGCATACATCAGAAAATATTACGATTTCTTGACTGATATCAATGTAGAAGTTGAAGTTGAAACCTTCGGCGAAAAAGTTAAAGTAAAAGCATATGAGGTAAAACCTGAATTATTCGGCGCTTGCCCTGTTTACTTATTAACAACTGATATTGAAGGCAACAGCGAATGGGCTAAGAGAATTTCTCACAGATTATATGACGGTGATGAAAGAATCAGAATTGCTCAGGAAACTGTTTTAGGTATCGGCGGTATCAGAGTATTGCAAGCAATCGGATACAAGTTTGATGTTGTTCATATGAACGAAGGTCACGCACTTCCGGCTGCGTTTGAATTATTAAGACAAGCTAACGGCGATCTTAATGAAGTTAAGAAGAAAACCGTATTCACGACTCACACTCCTGTTGCAGCAGGTAACGAAGTACACTGGGTTGATACATTGATGCAAGGCGGATTCTTCTCAGGATGTTCAAGAGAAAAAGCTATCGAATTGGGCGGCGAAAACTTCTCACTTACGGTTGCAGCTCTCAGAATGTCAAGAATAGCTAACGCCGTATCTCAACTTCACGGGCTTGTTGCTAACAAGATGTGGGAATGGGTTGAAGGCAGATGCCCGATAATAGCTATCACGAACGCCGTTAACCTCCACTATTGGCAAGATAAGAGAATCACGGGCGATGATTCGGATGAAAAATTACTCGCTACAAAACGTGAAATGAAGAAAGAATTATTCAAGTATGTTTCTAACGTTGCAGGTAAAAACTTCGATCCTGACGTTCTTACAATCACTTGGGCAAGAAGATTTGCAGACTACAAACGTGCTTGGTTAATCTTGATGGATAAAGACAGAATTGAAAAATTACTTAACGAAAATAAAATCCAAATTATCTTCGCAGGTAAATTCCATCCGGATGATGTTATGGGTAAAGAAATGTTCAACAAGTTATTGAACAAGTCTCATACATTAAAGAACGTTGTTGTTCTTCCGGGATATGAACTTCAAATGTCAGCAATGCTTAAGAAGGGTTCTGATATTTGGTTGAATACTCCGTTAAGACCTTTCGAGGCATCAGGTACTTCAGGTATGTCAGCTAACGCTAACGGTGCAGTTCACTTATCTATCTATGACGGTTGGACTGTTGAAGGTACCTTCGACGGTATTAACGGTTACACAATCGAATATGAAGGATTGGATGATGAAATGCCTTGGGAAGAAAGACATTGGAAAGACCATGATTGCTTGATGGATATTCTTGAAAAGAGAGCAATCCCTACGTATTACGAAAACAAACCTGAATGGGCAAGAATGATGAGACAAGCTATCAGAACAGCTAACGCTTACTTCAACTCTGACAGAATGTTAATCGAATACTACAACAGATTGTATAAGCCGATTGCTCATGATGATTCATCAACAGGGGAAAAGAAGAAAGAATTAAATATTTCCGAAACACCTACATTTGATGCTTGGACTTATTCAAATATCAAGTAGAAACAAAAGAGATATTTATCTTATAAATAAAAAGCGGACTCATAAGAGCCCGCTTTTTTAATTGTTGTTTATACTGAAATAAATTCAGTGTAGCACTTTTATTTTAGGTTGATTGTTCTAAGAGTTTTCCTCATTTGCCCCTGTCTCTAAGCTGCCGTTTTGTTTACGCAGAATATTTGCGAGTTTCATGTATAATTCACGGTTCTTAGCGGATTTATCAATGTCGCTGGCTTCTTTTATATAAGCGAATGCGTCTTCGTATTTTCCGACTGCTTGATAAAATTCACTCATTTTTACGTATAAATCAGCGTTATTTACATCTAATGAAATAGCCTTCTTTAAACTCTCAATAGCAAAGTTTGCATCGTCTTTTTCAAACAAAGCCAAAGCATTATAGTAATATCCTTCATAGTGATTTTCGTCAGCCTCAATGAGTTCTTGAGCGGTATCATACAATGATTCGTAATCTTTCTTTTCCAAGTCAAGTTCCGCCTCAAGGACTTTTACATAATAATAATTAGGATATTTTTGTTTTAAATCGTCTATTTTTGTTTTTGCCTCATCCAACAATCCGAGTTTAAACAAAATTCTGACATCTAAGCTTCTGTAGTCAAAATTCTTAGGATTTACTTCAATAGCCTTTTCAATAACAGTTTTTGCCTGTTTAAACATATCCAGATTATAATAAATTTTTGTCAAAGAATACAGTATAAGTTCATTATCGGGATATTCTTTCAACAGGTTTTCAAGTTCTGTTTTTGCGGAGGCATAATCACCTTTTTCCGTTTTAATAACCTGTAAAAGTATTCTGGAATCAGGATATTCAGGATTAAGATGGGCTTTCGCAAGTTCGTAATTCCCGTATCTGTAATACAAATATGCTAATGAGTAATGATATTTTTCTTCATCAGGTTTCAGACAAATAGCTGTATTAAAGCTCTTTTGAGCCTCTTCATACCAGCCCTTTAAGAAATACGCCTGTCCCATATTATAGTAATATGCGGGATTTTTGTCATCTTTTGCTATTGCATTGCCAAAATATTCCAACGCGTCGTCTAATTCCAAGTTATCCAATTTTTCTAAGCCAATCAGGTTTAAGCCTTCGGCTGTTTGTGAATGATTTTCTTCCAATTTTTTAAATACCTCGTATGCTTCTTCTATTTTATTTTGTTCTAAATATGTCTTTCCTGTCAACTCTAAAATATTTTCATAGTCATCAGGGTTAAAATCAGGATTTGCACGCAACCCTTTAATAATTGATAAAGCTTTATCATCTTCGTTTAACTTCAAAAAGCTTAAAGCCCTTGTATACAAGCAAGATTCAGAGTTGTTATCCTCTGTTAATTCAATTATTTTTGAGTACTCTCCTTCCGTAAACAATATTTTCAAATACTCATTAAAGTCATCGTTTGATTTAGTAATTTCGTATATATTAAGAGAGTTTTCTTCCGCTTTTTTGTAGCCTTTTTCTTTTAAATAGACTTTATTTGCTACTTTTAATGTAGTAACATTATCCGGAGCTACGTCGAGAGCTTTCCCGACATAGTGCATTGCCCTTTCGTCGTTGCCTAAGCAAAAGTACAAATCGGCAAGTTCGGTCAAGATTTCGGCATCATCGCCGTTTTTAGCAAGCAATTTATAATATATCTCTATTGCTTGTTTGTAGTACCCTCTCTTTTTTAAATCAAACGCTTCCAGAATTAATTTTTTCATTATTTTTTAAATCCGATTTTTTTATGTTTGTTCTTTTGCTCTTCCTGTGGTTCGCCTTTTTTATTTACAATAACCAAAACTTCATCTTTACCTGCCATTTTAAGGTTATTACGGGCAATAGACTCCATGGACGCCGTTGTAGAGAAATTCTTAATTTCTTTCTTTAATTCTACGTTGCGTGCTTCTGCTGATATTTGTTTGCTCTCCAGTGTCGATATTTTTTTATGGTAAGCAATAACCTTAGAAATATTAAGCAACGCGCTGATTGACATTTGTACAAAACAAATAATCAAAATGATAGTCAAAAAGGAATTGAGCGGAGTTCTGCTACTGCGTCTTTTTGCCCTTATTTTCTTCGATTTTTTATGATTTTGATTTTCGTCTTGATTTCTGTTGCTCATACCTGGTATTATAGCGAAATAATCAAAGGATTACAATATTATTTAACTTTATTTAACTAAATTAAGATAAAGAATATTTAGAATCTACACTTGGTGCAATAACGCCGTGTTCTTTACCGATTTCAACGTATTCTTGAACTTTTCCTCTTAACCAGTCATGACGAGCGAGGTATGAGTTTTTGATACCGTTTGCAAACGAGTCTTGGTTTTCATGCCAATGTTGTGCAGTTTCAAACGCATCAGCCCAGTTGCTTGCATTTTGTCTCAATGCATCGTCATATGAGTTTGTATCTTTATCAACGAATTTAACAAAGAGTGCGTTAGCCTTGCTGTTATCTCCGCCCGGTTTGTATTCGTGTAAACCGTCACGTAAACCGCCTACACAGTTTACCATAGGGATAGCACCGCTTGTGTATGCAATTTCTTTATGAACAAGTCCGCAAGGTTCATCCCAAGAGGACATTACGGAGATATCAGACATCATCTTGCAACCGTCATATCTGCCATCTTCTGAGAATACTCCTGCATATACCATACGATCTGCAGCCTTTGGATTTACTTCTCTGATTCTGTTCTTTGCAGCCATGAATGCATCAATATAATGTTGATCACCTATACCCTGCAAGTAGCATACAGGCGGATTATTCTTGTCGAAGTTTCCGCGTTTTATGTATTCTTCATAACCTGCAGCATAGATATCAATACCTTTTTGGTCTACAATTCTGCCTGCCATGCCGAATACAAGTGTATTTTTATCAACGCCTGTCAGGTCTGTATGTTCAGGATCAAAAACCTTGAGCGGATTATCTTTTCCGTGAGATTCTTTTGCAGTTTTAACTTCTTCTACTACTTTTTCAAGATATGCCTGCTTGTTATGCTGATGAGCTTCGTACGGATTTGCCAATGCAGCTTCATCAGTAATTAAATCCATCTTTAAACCTAATTTATCTTTAAGGAATGCAGCTTTTTTAGGAGTTATAATATTATTTACCCTGTCACATCCGTTTGTAATACCTTTTGCTGTAGGATATTTACCTACTTCATCAGGTCTTATTCCGCTTGCCATTCCGATTTGTTCAAGTTTGTTTCTGTCGGCATATTGATGAGTTCTTCCTCTCATTGATGCGAGTGCGAAGTTAGTACCGCCCTTTTCTGCGATATTTGCTGCTTCATCAAAGTTACCTCTTGATACAAATACAATGTTATCAGAATATGACATAGCCATCGTTTGAGGGTTCAAATCTCTGCCTGAGAACAGACCGTTCATAAGATGTCCCGGCATATCAGCCTTTTGAGGCATCCAAGCATTTTCCGCAATTTTTGCTGCGTGTTCGCCAAACATTACATCTAATAACTTATCTTGTGAATGCCATACTGAACCTTGTAACTTAAAGTTATGCATAATAGTTACAATCGGAATATTTTGGATTTTGTCAGCTGTTTCAGGTTCTAACCCCATAGCTTTTCTGGCTGGAGTCAATAATCTCGTCATAGCTGAGATTGGACCTGTGTGCCAATCGTTTCCGATAATCATATCGGCTTTTAATTTCTTATTGGCAGTTTCATGGTTTGACAACAAGTTTTCATAGAAGAATTTACTGAAATATACAAATCTTTCAGTTTCCCCTGATTGAGTTGTTTGGTCATTATAAATATTTTTAACTTTACCAGGTTGAACAGGTCCATCCATTCTGAATTTATCATTTTTGTAGAATACCGTATGATATTTTACTTCTGCTTTTGGAGCATCACCCTGTTCCTTAGGAGCTTTAAAAGTAACAAGTTTCGTATCGTAATCCTGCCCCGCATCCATATGCTTTTTGATTTCTTCTGCAGTTTTTTCATCAAATTGTGCAACTGTATCTTTATAATCAACAGGAACATGCATTTCATCAGACATATAAACTTCTACACGTTCTGTCGTTTTTCCTTTATCCGTATAAACAGGAATATGCATTTCATCTATTTTGTTCAATTTTGCCATCAGCTCTTCTTTGCTGCCTTTTTCGCTGACTTTGGTTCTTATATAATTATATTTGTCACCGTTTCTCACAATACTGAAGAACTGATTATTTTCTACCTGTCCTAAATACAACGGAGTATCTACAACTAATTTTGCATTTTGTTTGTTATTAATAACCGCACCTAAGTTAGCAACCAATTCTTTCGGAACTGCTGCCAACCCGCCCGTTTTTGCGAATCCGCTAAATTCTGCGGTTGGAACTCTTATCATAGCATCCTCCGGCAATTCAACAGGTTTAACAGCCCCTAAAATTCTTCTTGTGGATTCTGTTCTCAACTGTTCGGTTAAGGCTGCTTCTTTTTCTCCGTAACCGTGCATAACGGATGCCAATTGCATATGTTTCCCGTTTATTTCAACGTCACGGGTTAGCATGTTTACTGCTTTTGCATTGTTTGCAACACTTCTTACATCATTTAATTCCCCGCGTACACCGTTTATATCATTTGATAAACCGTTTCTTACATCAGTTATACTTTGATTAATATTATCTCGTGTTCCGTTTAACTCGCCTCTTACATTGTTTATTTCGTTTTTGGCACCGTTTAATTCATCTTTAACACCTTTAATTGAGTTTTCTGTAGCTGTTCTTGCGGATTTTAAATCACCCGCTAAATTATCCATTTTAGTGCTTAATTTCTTAATATCTCTCGGATTTTTGACTAATGCATAAGTCGCGACGCCCAATGATGCAAGTGCCACGGCTGATGTAACTATAGGCACCGTTTTATTGGCGTCAAATTTATTGTTATTTGCAGGTTTGTCGGATCCTTGATTCGGTGGTGTTGCCACGGCTGTTGTGCCGGCTTTAAAATGAGTTTGTTTTAAATTTTTTACGCCCCTAATACCTGATATAGTCAAAGAATCCATAACGATACCTCCTACAGAAAAACTTTCATAAATTTCTTTTAATAAACACTAACATGTTTAATATAACATGATTAATGTTTTTTTTGTTATTTTGTAACAATATATTAAGTTGAATTTTGCATTTTTTATTTCGTCTCGCGTCCTTTTATTTTGTGGGTTCTGCATGGTTCGTTCTCATATGAGATTGAAAAAATATATCAGGCTATACATGAAATTAATCAATTTTGAAACACGAAAATACTTTATATAAATGTAAGGAATTAAGGAGTAAGATTTTAATGGCAATATTCGGTTTATTTAAAAATCGTGCGGATAAATGGCAAGATTGGACAACTAATGTCGCTACGGGCTCAAAAAATGCGAAATCCGGTTTTAATATTTCTAAAGAACAAGATTCAAACTCCTCTGTCTTTATGAAAGATCTCGAAAAAATATCAAAACAATATATAAATCAGTATGATTCTGACGGAGACGGAAAAATTTCTTATGAAGAATTTGAAAAGTATGAAGTAAATCAATTGAAATCAAAAAATAAAAATATTGATGAAAATACTCTTCAAAATGCGATAAAAGATTTAAAGATTTTATATGCTAACTTAAATCAGGATAATAAAGGTGACTCAAAAGCTAAGCTTGACAAAGGCGAAGTAATGAATATGTTCTATACTATGTCAGGTAGCAACGGTTATGCAGATAACGGAAAAGAAATGCAAGTTGACGGTTATATCTCTCAATATGAATATAAACATTTCACCGAAGCATTGTCATACGGTATATTAACCCCGGAAAAAACAAAACAAATATATGAAAAAATAGAAAATACCGTAAAATCTTTAGATATTCCTGAAGAATATAAAACCGCCATAAAAGATAAAGCGGTAGAACCCCTCTTGAATAACTATAATATTCAAAATCACTTAAAATCAAATTACGATACAAAGTTTAAAAGTTTTAAATAATATTTTTTTCATAGTCCCCCTCTCTCTCTCAAATTATTAAAAAGGTTCGATTTTCCCCCTCGAACCTTTTTTAAATTAATAATATTTTCTATGAAATTGATTATATATTTTTCATCCAATCGGAAAAGATATTTAACCCTTTTTTGAGTTTTGATATATCGCTGCAATATCCTGCCCTTAAATATCCTTCCATCTCTAATGTTTCCCCGGGAAGGAACAAAACGCCCGTATCATCAAGCAATTTTTTGCAGAGTTCTCTTGATATCATAGGTAAATCATATTTCAATAGACAGGTCGTTCCGCCCTTTGGCTCAATCCAACTTATATGCGGTTCAGACTCTATCCAATCCGACATAATCTTTTTGCCTTCAAGTATTTTCCCAAGGTTGCGTTTAATTATTTTTCCCTTGTTTTCCAGTGCGAGTGTTGAAAAATAATCATCTAATATGCTTACACTGATTGTATTGTATTCTCTGTGAATAATTATTTTGTTCATAACCTCTCTCGGAGCTACAATCCAGCCCAGTCTTAACCCCGCAAGTGAGAAAACCTTTGACATACTTCCCGTTGATATTCCTTTTTCATAAAGTTCAACTATCGACTTGGATATTTGTCCGTTATGTTCTAATCCTCTGTAAACTTCGTCGCATAAAATATAGCAATTATTTTCTCTTGCAATATCAATAATTTTTTCTAAAATGTTTCGCGGGATTACAGCTCCTGTCGGGTTATTAGGATTATTCATACAGATAATTTTTGTGTTATTTTTTACCTTATTTTTTAGTTCATTTATATCAGGAATCCAGTTATTTTCTTCTTTTAAAAACAGTAAATCAACATTGGCACCGATTGATTTCGGAATAGAATAATGCTGTTGGTATGTAGGCACAATAGAGACGACATTATCCCCTCTTTCAATCAGTGTTTCCATAACAAGATGATTTGCTCCGATTGCTCCGTGAGTTACGGTCAATTCAAGAGGATAACAGGCATGAGAGTATAAACTCTTTATTGCATTATGCAGTCTTTCGCTCCCTTGAATATCCCCGTAATTCAGTTTTTTTGACAATATTTCTTCTAAGTATTTTTCTTTTTCGATATTGTCGGTGCAGTGGTGACTGCACCCTACTTTTACGGTTTCGTCTTGTTGGTGCAAAGAATTGCACCCTACAATATTCAATAACTCATTCAATGATAAAGATTCAACGCAAGTGTCAGCCATATCATATTTGGCGAGTTTTTCATATTCATTAAACCAATCTTCCACTTTAAAATTGTCTATTTGCATGATATTCTATCCTTTAACGATTTCGTTGGTGCGGTGGTGACCGCACCCTACGCTCACAAAACGAATGGAACGTTATAATTACGCATTACGAATTACAAATATAAATTATATTTACCCCTTTTGGAATACAAAGAACTGATTAGAGGCATCTCTGTCTTTTTTGATAAATTTGGCTTTTCTTGAAAGCACGTTTATCAAATCCATATCGAATTTTGACAGCATTCCCGACATTGTCATATCTCTGACATTTCTGTCGTCGCTGTATATTCTTTTTACGACGTCAGGCGGTAGAATTGCATAATTGTCGGAATAGTATACTACCCAGATTATATATCCGCCTTTCGGTACCGTATCGATATAATCGTTCAGATATTTAACCAAGTTTTGGGAAATATATGTATCGCTTGTGATTATATCTTTAAATATTTTGTATTTGTCTCCTGTCGCGAAGGCTTTTGTCTGAGCAGCATCGTACATTATTTTACTGTTTGCGTCTCTGACCTCATAAAATAATTCAAGAGGCATAACCCTTGGCATATCTTTGCCTTTAAAGTAATAGAATGATACCGATGATGCGAACGGCATAATAACAAGATTATTTTTCCCCGGATAATTCTTTGCGCAAAAATCTGCGGGAGATTTGAGAGAAAATTCCGCAATATTTTTGTAACCGTTATAAGTCATACAGAAGCCGCATATACAAGCGATTGTGTAATATGCTGTGAATAGTGCTACGATTGCTTTGTTATATTTGCAAATCCCGATTGACATTAGGATAAAAATAAACGGAGTTAAAAATATCAGGTATCTGCCTGTGAAAGCGACCGTTCTGTTGTATGCCAAAAATACAAAAACAACAAAACTCAACAATGTTATTCCTAAAAGTACTCTGTTTAATTTTTCTTTGTCATAAATACTTTTATAAAGTCCGACGAACATCAAAGCTATCGGCAAAAATACGAGAGCTGTTGCCTTCAAAACTCTGGTTACATTTTCCCAAAATACGAGGGAGTTATTTTCTTTTAAGAACTGAATAAACGGTTCAAATCTTGTTTCGTGAATGTGTCCCGCATCAGCTCCGACAAAGTTTTGTAGCAAGCCCCAGAAGTTTGTTGAACTAAACTTTGATAAATCCGTAACAAGGAAGGTAGAGCGAACCATTGCATAATGTACTATTAATATAAAATACGGAATGTAACACAGCAAAACGATAAGATTTGAAACTATGTATTTGCTCATCTTTTCTTCGCCTGATTTTTGGCTATCAAGGAAGGATGAATAAATAATAAATTCCGCAAGCACAAATACGATTGAACCCGTCAGAAAATACGGATTGAGAACATTAACAACACCCAGTTTTACAAGTGATGCCGTGTCTCCTTTTCTGTCATAATCAATTAAATAATTTATTGATAAAAGCGCAAGCAGTATTACATAAGGATACATTCTTATCTCGATAGAGTACAACACTTGAAATGTATTTACCCCCATCAAAAGCATGGCAAGAAGTGCCACTTTTTTGCTTGAAAGTTTTTCCGCGACTATAAATGTGACAGGTAATAACAATATTGATACAACAAGTGAAGACAATCTCAAAGCAACAATTCCGCTCCCGAATATTTTCATAATAAAATGCAGGATATAAAAATACATCGGAGTATGTTGTAAATCGTGTGTCCAAAGGTATTTTGTAATCCCGCCAGGGAACGAATTTATTGCAGTCGCAATAGAACATCCTTCATCATACCATAGCGGAAAGTTAATCAGTGTAAGTCTTAGTCCTAAGCTTACTAGAATAATCAGTCCGAATATTGTCCAAAAGACTTTTTTGTTATCAAAAATCTTGTCACACAGTTTATTAAAAAAATCGCTCATATCTCTTCCTTTTTATATAGTCATGGTTTTATTATATTATCTACGTCGTCTTTTTGCAAAGGGAGGGGTAAATATAGTGTGTAATTCGTAATGCGTAATTCGGAATTAATGGAGGAAATAAAATCAGATGCGATGTTTAGCACCGTTAAAGTTGTATTGTGAAAAATAATCAAACGGGACTAATCATAAATAACTAATTAATAAATATCTCTTTACGACAAATTTTTTTTGTAATACAATCGGGATGTTAAGAGAGAAATCTTTAATACATAAAAAGGAGAAAAATTATGGTAAACGTAGCAATTAACGGATTCGGCAGAATTGGTAGAAATACTTTAAGAGCCGCAATCAAAGAAGGTATTTTTGACAAAATCAACTATGTAGCAATCAATGACCCAGGTTTGAAACCTGAAGATGCTGCAAGATTGTTCAAACACGATTCAGTTATGGGTCAATTTGAAGGAACAGTTGAAGCTTATGATGAAGGTATCATCGTAAACGGTAAGAAAATCAAATTCTTCGCTGAAAAAGATCCTGCACAATTACCTTGGAAGGATTTGGGCGTAGAAGTTGTTGTTGAATCAACAGGTTTCTTCACAGATGCAACTAAGGCTCATGCTCACATCGATGCCGGTGCTAAGAAAGTTATCATCTCAGCTCCTGCTAAGAACGAAGATAAGACAATCGTTTTAGGCGTTAACGATAAAGAATATGATCCTGCAAAACACAATGTTATTTCAATGGCATCTTGTACTACAAATTGCTTAGCTCCTGTTGCTAAGGTTTTGGATGAAAAATTCGGTATCGTTAAAGGTTTGATGACAACTGTTCACTCATACACAGGCGACCAAAGAATTTTGGATGCAGGTCACAAAGACCCTCGTAGAGGCAGAGCAGGTGCTTTGAACATCGTTCCTACCAAGACCGGTGCTGCTAGAGCAGTTGCTTTGGTATTACCTCAATTGAAAGGTAAATTGGACGGTTTCGCTATGAGAGTTCCTACTCCGGATGTTTCAATTGTTGATGTTGTTGTTGAAACTGAAAAGAAAGTAACAGTTGAAGAAGTTAACGCTGCTTTGAAGGAAGCTGCTGACGGACACATCTTATGCTATTCTGATGAACCATTGGTATCTTCTGACTACGTTGGTTCTCACCAATCTTCAACAGTTGACTCATTGTTAACAAGAGTTATGGGCGACAACATGGTTAAGGTTATTTCTTGGTATGATAACGAATGCGGTTATTCTACAAGATTAGCTGAAACTACTTTGATGGTTGCTGAAAAGTTATAATCGAAATGTAGATTGGGCTTTAGCCCGACAGCATATAGAGAAAACGCCGAAGGTTTTGCCTTCGGCGTTTTTTATTGCCTGTTATAGCGCAGGCATGCTGTTTTGTAACAAAATTTTCCGTTTTGTAACAATTTTAAGGCTAAACTCGCAAAAATTTTTCTTCATGCCCCTTTAACCCTTGACCATGAACTTTTGAAAGGGAACTAAACTTTGACTCATATTGAATCAAGATTTGGGAACAGAAACTATTATCTGAACAGAGAGCAAATAAATCAACTTAATTTTAAGAGCACTGAAAACGAAAAACCTAAAGAAAAACGCAGAGATATATATGCCGAAATGCCTTTAAGAGCACTCGGGTATTCAAACGAACTCGGGGAGGCGATAAGACCTCTCAGCCCTATGCTTGCCAATTTATCATGGCTTCCTGCAATCGGATATATAAGCGCGGATATTGCGGACAAATACAGACAGGATGAATTTTCGGTCAAAGATCCGAGCAAAAGCAGAGCTTCAAAACAACTTGTAACACAGCTTTTGGCAAGTGTATTTTTGCCGACGGTTGCTGTAAAAGCAGGACAAGGGCTGACCAATAATGTCTCGGCATTCGGCAAAACTAAGTTATCACTAAATAACAGAGAAAAAATCTCCGAAATCGTCATAAACTCTATGAAACAGGGCGAACATAAAGACTTCCTTGATGAAAACGGGAAGGTAAACAAAGAAGAATACAAAAAATCACTTTCACAGAAATTCAACGAAATAACTAAACACAAAAACACTCATAAAAAACATAATCCGATATCAGCTTTCGTAGGTTTTATCAAAAAACCGTTCAGCCCTAATCAAAGCAATATTGATAAATATGCGGGCGATGTCGTTGATAGATTGATAGACACAAGACAGCAATTACTCGACGGCGAAAAACCGAATAATATCTCAAATAAAAAATTCCAAAAATATTTAAAGGCTACGGAAAACGTTGCACAATCGGAAAAACAGAGCGTTGTTTTTGATATGGTCAGAAAAGCCGAAAAGAACAAAATGTTCAAGAATAAGATTATAAAATCCCTCGGCGGATTGGCAGCTCTTTCGATTATGGCGAAACCTATCGATAAATTCGTTGAAACAAAGATAATGGAACCTATTGTCGGCCCGCACATTGATAATATTTCCGCTATGCATAAAAAACAGCAGCAGGCAAAGCAGGAAACTCAGTCGGTTAACGGTTAAGTACTAATGTATATAATTGCGACAATGCGTACAAAATTTTGAAGTCCCCGCCCCTTTTTGATTTTATACTATAATTATTAATATAGAAAAATCAGACAGTATGAGGGGATAAATATAATATGATTATAATTATGGAGCCGGGGGCAACCGAGGAACAGATACAAAAAGTCGTCAAACATATGGAGTCAATGGACTTCAAGGTTAATATTAACCGAGGGGATGTGCTCACGGTTATTGCTGCAATCGGGGACAAACGGCTTGTCCAACCGCATTCGCTTTTGTCTTTTGACGGAGTAAGAGAAATAAAATCTATTCAAGATCCGTTCAAACTCGCAAGCCGTGAAAGCCAAAAAGAAGATACAGTGATAGAGTTTGAAAACGGGGTTAAGATAGGCGGAGGAAACAGACCTGTTGTAATTGCGGGACCTTGCAGTGTGGAAGAAAATATTGAAGGACTTTTGGAAGTCGCTCGCGCGGCTAAGGAAATGGGCGCGAAGTTCTTGAGAGGCGGAGCGTTCAAGCCGAGAACTTCTCCTTATGATTTTCAGGGTTTGGAAGAAAAAGGACTTAAATATCTTGCAAAAGCAAGAGAAGAGACGGGTTTGCTTGTCGTGACCGAGGTTATGGACACGATGGATTTACCGCTAGTTTGTGATTATGCGGATGTTATCCAAGTCGGTGCAAGAAATATGCAGAACTATAAGATGTTAAAGGCTATCGGGAAAACTACAAAACCTGTTATCTTAAAGCGCGGACCTGCGGCAAGCATAAAAGAGTTTTTACTCGCGGCAGAGCATATTCTCTATAACGGAAATCCTAATGTTATCCTGTGTGAGCGTGGTATAAAGGGGTTTGACTCTAGCTACACAAGAAACGTGCTTGATTTGGCGTCGGTCGGAGTAATCAAGAAATACTCTCATTTGCCGATTATCGTTGATCCGAGCCACGCGACGGGCAGAAGATATCTGATTGAACCTATGGCAAAAGCTGCTATCGTTGCGGGTGCCGACGGAATTATGATGGAAGTTCATAACGATCCTGACAAGGCTTGGTCTGACGGTGCGCAAAGTTTGACAATACCGCAGTTCAAGAGACTGATGCGTCACCTGTCAAAACTTATGGATTTGTTGGAATCCGAGGACTTAAACGACGATATTGAAAACTCAAAATAGGGTTACTTATAAAGATAAATTCAACTACAGTTAAAGATGCTGAAATAAATTCAGCATGACGCATATGTTTCATTTAAACGTAGTTTTGTAAATTTATACATATAGCAAAAGAAATGGCGGATTTGATATCCGCCGTTTTCATAAAACCTACATTAACCTTACCTTTATCTTTTTATAGAAAATTTCTGTTATACATCATCAATTTATTGATGTGTTGTTTAGGCAAATACATCATTCCTGTGAGCAGCGGAGCTTCAACCTCAAGTTTTTTAACCATCCATTTATCCATGATGTCGTTAAACTCATTGTCCGTGAAACGGAATCCCAGTTTGTAGAAGAACCCTGCAGGGGATGTTTTGCCGTCTATGATTTTTGCCATTACGACGAGTCTGCCTTCGGTATCTTTTTCGGACATGCTTCTGTCCAAAAGACTCTGTACGGCTTTGGTACCTGCGCCTTCGTAACGTTCAGGCGATACCAGATAATCTATCATATAGCAATCTTTCAGATACGTTAACATCTGTTTTTGAGGGAGTTTGAAGGTGATAAGTCTGTATCTGCTCATTAACTCCATATTCTTTTCAAGCTGTTTTGAGGAAGCTTCAACCTCTGTAGTTATGACGTAGTCTTCGGGGAAATTCCCTTGAACCTGATATTTTTCGTTTTTTCTGATTTTATGGAATTTGATTTTAGCGGCAGCAATGATTTTCGGCTTATCTTCCTTCTGTTTTCTTTCGGAAGGTCTGATAACACCTGATGTACCGATTGAGGCACCGATGCTTTGTCCGATTGCTAAATTGTAATTAGCTGAACTTACCATTTCTCTTATTCCTTATCCCAGTAACATATATATAAAGTCATTTCAAACCCAATAATTGCCATGGTTTGGGCTGTTTGTTAATAAATGTTAAGAGCTCAAAATGAAATTATAATTGTTTGTGTGCTAATTAACCCCCTCACCTGCCTTCGGCACCCTCTCCCACCAAGTGGAGAGGGTTATAACCTTTGCACCTGCAAAGGTTAAAGCTTTTGCTTAAGCAAAAGCTATAGTCTCGCCCCCGTCAGTGGGAGAGACAGCAGTTGTTTTGTTTCGGACCGAAACAATTACAAATGCAGTGAGGGGGAGTGACAAACTCAAGATATTTATAACATATGATTATTTCTGCAATGTTTATGCTATCCTAGGATTATGAAAAAAATTGCTTTGGTTAGTCACGGATGTGCAAAAAATTTAGTAGACTCGGAATTGATGCTCGGGCTGTTGGCGGAAAACGGCTATGAGATTACGTTGGATGAGAAAGACTCCGATGTTGTTATTGTAAACACCTGCTCTTTTATCCACGATGCGGAAAAAGAATCGGTAGATTCTATTCTGGAGTTAATAAACGAGGGTAAAAAAGTTATCATTGCAGGCTGTCTTGCTCAAAAACACGGTGAAGAACTAAAGAAGGCTATCCCTGAAATATCCGCGCTTGTCGGCACAACCGATTTTCCGAAGTTGTTAAAGGTTTTAAAATCAATTGAAAACGGGGAAGAATATATAGATGAAGTATCGGAAAAACCCGAATATTTCTACCCTGAAAATATAAAACGCCAGCAGATTACGGTCGGCGCAAGCTCTTATATAAAGATAGCCGACGGCTGTAACTACCGTTGCGGGTACTGCATAATCCCGTATTTGAGAGGGGATTATCACTCAAGAAAGATTGAAGATATTGTAGAAGAGGCAAAAGACCTCGTTAAAAAAGGCGTAACCGAGATTATACTTATTGCGCAAGATACAACGGCTTACGGTATTGATTTATATAAAAAGCCGATGTTGGCGCAATTGATAAAAGAATTAAATAAAATAGAAGGCTTGGGCTGGATTAGAACGATGTACGCTTATCCGACGACAATGACGGATGAACTTTTAGACACAATCGCAAGCTGTGACAAGGCGGTTAAGTACGTAGATATTCCGCTACAACATTCACACCCTGATATGCTGAAACGTATGAACAGACCTGCGTTTGACTACAGAAAGCTGATTGCAAATATCAGAAAACATATTCCTGATGTTGCGATAAGAACAACTCTGATAGTGGGCTATCCGGGGGAAACAGAAGAAGAGTTTGAAGATTTGTATAACTTCGTAAAAGATATGAAGTTCAATAAAATGGGCGTTTTTGAGTATTCCCGTGAAAAGGGTACTCCGTCTTATTCTATGAAACCGCAGGTCCCTAAGAGAATAATGCACCAAAGACGTAAAAAACTTATGGAACTCCAACAGGGTATCTCAAAGAAAATAAACGAAGGCTTTATCGGCAAAACTTTGCCTTGCATAATAGAGAGCCTGTCTGACGACGGTTATGTCGTCGCCCGCAGTCAGTATGACGCGCCCGAGGTTGACGGCGTGGTTTACATCAAGACTGATGAACCGCTTGTCCCGGGGGATATTGAAAACGTAAAGATTACCTCTTGCGATGAGTATGATTTGGTCGGCGAAATGGGGTAAATATATAAGGTGCCGAGGCACTAAGAAACGAATGCCGTGTTTGTATTCGTAATGTTTTATTACTTCATTTTGTAACGAAACATTACGGAAAAACGGGCGGGAAAAGTCGGTTTTAAAAATTTTTTAAAGTTTGTTATCGTTTAATTATCTGTATTTCAAGCATAATGATGAAGAACATACGATTAGTCAGGGTTGAAAACATGTTGACAATACTCTATAATATTATTAAGAGTATAGTACGAAGTACAAGAGTTTGAGGACTAGAATTTAATTTATCTTATGTAAAGAGCATATTTGTGCGGGACGCCGTGCGGGTATGTCATAAGGTTTGTTGATTTATATATAATGCGCGCAGTATGAGAAAACGTTTATCAGAAACCTTAATTAAATATATGTCGGTAACACTGCTGGCCTTATGCAGTGTGGCTTTTGGCGTGCCTGCTCTTGCAGAAACTTTTTATTTCGACTGGGATGGTACCTATAACTTTAATCCGACTACGACCGATGTTGTAATTGACGCAATAGAAAATCAAACATCAGGCGATTCTTTCACAAGTGCCGGCGATATTACTCTTCCGACCGGTACAAGTTTTACATTTAATAATGTTACTGCAACGGGTAGTATCTCGATTGCGGATGCGTTAGCGGTAGCCTTGTTGCCGACAACAATAAGTTATGATGATATCAACAATCTGTCTATGACAGGTGCCGTGTATGATGCTGCAGCAAAAACTCTTACTCTATATGCAAATAATCCGTATGAAAATATTCTTAAATCCTTAAATGAACAAGTTTCGGCAGATGCAAAAACATTTAACTTTAGCGATGTTTCTCAAACTTATACTGCAAACAGTTCTTTGGGTACAACCAACGGAACAATGACCGTTAACGGTTTTGATACTACAAACTCAAGTACCATAGACGGTAAAAGAAACCAATTATTTACTCTTGACGGTTCTTCAAACTTAACTCTTACAAATCTAACAATACAAAATGCATACTCTGTTAATGGCGGGGCTGTTCTTAATTTGACAGGCGGTGTCGCTGCACTCAATGATGTTGTAATTAAAAACAACAGTACTTCCACAGGCGGTGGTGCTATATATAATAATGGCGGTACTGTTACGATTACGGATTCTGATTTTACGGACAATCCTGTTGCAATAAATAACGTAAGCGGAACGGTTTCACTTACGAATACAACATTTACGGGAAATACAACGGCTTTAAATAACAGCGGAACGGTTGATGTCACAGGTGTTACTTTCGGTTCGGCAGCAACATCTGCAGATACAGTTGCAAACGCAGGTACTATTAATATTAATGGTACCGATACAACAATCCTTAATTCCGCAATTACAGGTTCCGGTATTTTAAATATCTTGAACGGTGCGACTTTGCAGATGAATGCAAACGGTTCTATCGCTCCGGCACAGAGTGTAAGGATTAATACAGGTTCTACGCTTGATGTTCAAGGTGCAACGGAATTGAGTCTCGATGCGGGTGATACATTCGCAGGCACTGTTAATTTGGGAGTAACAGGGGCTAAGCTGACCTTGAACTCTGCAAATACTTTTGGTACCTTGACCGGTATTGCGGGTACAACTCTTACAAACAATAACTCTTCTATAAATATAGGGAATGCTTCTCAAACAAACTTCGCAGGGGAATATTTACAAAACAGCGGATCTTTGACAATAACGGATCCTAATAAAATATTTACAGGAAAGAAAACTATTAATTCAGGTTCTGTGTCTTTTACGGCTGACACATCTTCTGTTCGTAATTTATATTTAGGAAACGGTACTACATTTACATTGAACGCGTATACAACCGCGAACAGTGATATAAACGATGATGTAATTCATTTTAACGGAACGGGCGCAAAAGCAACATTTACAAATAACAATAATAATGCACCTGCGTTTACGCTATATCCTATAGCAGGTACGGGCAATTCGATAGTCGTTTCTAATGCGACATTGGCTCTCGCTCCGGGGACCAATGCAACAAGACCGTACAGCTATACGGGCAATTCTTACGAGTTTACCAATGTTACTTCAAACTTCATAGATGATACGGCAAATACGTATATATTTGATAATTTTTCCACCGAGGACGGATGGAACATAGCAGTGGATTTATTCGCTAACGGATCTCATAACACAAGCAATGATGTAATCAAAATCAATGCGACAAACAGAACTGAACCACAAACTATATTAGTATCAAATGTTTCTTTATTTGACAGCATAAACGGCAGTGCTGACAAATTGCAAAAAGATGACAAATTTAAAATATTGGATTTGCCGAGCAGTATTACTAATATTTCATTATCATTTGCACCTACTGTTTTGAATATGTCATTCAGTCCTCAATATACAAATATAGTGAAATCTACGGATGTATATTCCACAAAACAATTTGGGGCATTAAATGCTGCAGGCACGGAAGCTGCTCAAGGTGACCAGATAGTAGGTCTTATTGTAAAAGAGGGTGAGAAAAAATATCCTCTAGAATTGATTACAAACAATAAAACTTATTCTGACAGATATTTCCAATTTACTCAAGATAATGAAGTCTATCAATTACATGCTTCCGATACAACAACGGGCGGTACTTATCAAGGCGAAAATTTAGAAGAAATCACTTTTGGAACATTAAATATTAATGACGGGAACAATATCCCTGCAAAATATAAAAACGTAGTTATAGATGCAATGGATGCAAGTGGCGGAGCCCATTCACTCTTCTATTTGACGGGCTCAACTATTAATGCAAGAAACGTAACATTTAAAAATGCTGACAGTATTTCTTTAAACGAGACAGATCAAGCCCGTAATTGGGATACGGCGTCAGTATTTATGGTTGGCGGCGGTTCTAACCTGACGCTTAATAACGTAGTGTTCATTGATAACAAAGGTAACGCACTGGCAAATTATACAACGAGTATATCTTTGAAGGATGTTACTTTTAACACTCCGACGACGGCGGGTGATAACGCCATTTTGAACGCTAACGGCTCAATGAACTTTACGGGTTCAAATACAATAGGTTCCACTTTAGTAAACTTAAACGGTGCAACCGTTAATTTCACAGGACAAACAATCGCTGAAAATGTTTTGACGTTGACCGGAACATTAGACAACCGAGAAGGCGGTATTGTTAACGTAAACGGTATAACAAATATCGCGGGAACTATCAATAACGCAGGTACCATGCAGATTAACGGACTGGGAGCTACCGCAAATCAACGAGCACAGGTAAATGCAGGCACTGTTATCAATAATGCATCCACAGGTACACTTACTTTTTCAAATACGGATATTAATATAAATAATAAGACGGGTGATGATAACGGAACCAAATTCTTAAATATGGGAAATATCAAGTTCGGTTTTGTTAACAACGGCACCGGAGTTACGAGCAGTACAAACTCAATTACAAATTCAAAACTGACGATAGGTGATGATGCATCTGCAGCACAAGCCTCTATAACAGATAGTTCAAGATTGCAGTTGAATAATGCAATAATTAATCTTGTAAATGGGACATTCACGATTGATGTCGGCTCTCAGTTGTTGGCGGGAACGAATGCCTCCGATATTACTATCGGAAACGAAGGCAGTACTTCCACCTTCACCATTAATCAAGCAAATGGTGTGTCAGCCGTAACCGATAACGCCAATAAGTTAAATTGGCATATTACAAATAAGTCTACATTGGCTCTTAATTCCGATGACAAATCAAAATCAATTTTAACTTTTGATAAAGGTGATGAATGGTTTGGTACACTCTTTTTAACAAAGACTACATTCGCTCTTGCAAATACTTTCGATAACGGAACAAATGCTGCAAGTATAACTTTTGATATGGGCGAAAATTATTTGGTAGGTGATGCCGATTCAACCTTTATTAATAACGGAATTGATTTCAATTTGACAGGTAATAACGCTGCATATTTAGGTGTATACAGACAAGAAAACGGCGGTAGTTTCACTTCTTCTTCCGCTAATCTGTTTAGCGGAGAGAAACGTTTTGCAGGTACAAGCACCAAAAAAGCAACAATCAATATAGAAGATACAGGCGAGTTCGGTTTCTCAAATATGAAAATCGGCAATAATGCTACTTTGACCTCCAAGTCAACGGGCGGAGAAATTTCCGAAGGCAAGTTTGATTTCACGGGTACAAGCGGTACTGTTATATTTACTAACATTACCGACAGTATACTTGATGCTGATAATAAACCTTCCGCTATGGCAAAGTTTAAACTAAAGCCGATGTCTGCTTGGACAAATTCTGACGCAACAAATACTATTTGGATAAAAAATGCGGAAGTTACGCCGACAGAGGCAGGGGACTTTAAAGGCCCGTCATATGTATTTGAAAATTCAGTTTTGAATACAAGAGATAATGTTGCGGGCGGTGCTACATCAATATACAACTTCTCATCATTATATTCATCAAGCAATACAAGTGCCGAAAGGTTTACAACATATCAGGAAGGTACGACAAGTCCATGGCCTGAAAATAATTCATATTCAAGAGTAATTCCGTGGATGCTGGATGTTGATATGTCTCAAGGTGACGGTTTCGGCGGGAAAGGTGTTGCCGACCAAATCAAAATCACAAATGCGGGTAAATATGTACTGAATGGGGCATTAACAAATGCAAACTCTTCAAACAGGGTTATACTCCGTGTTACTGATTTGAATATTATGAACACATCTGATTCTGAACTAACAGGAAAAGTATTGTTATTAACGGCTCCTGCAGGTACGTACTCTTTGCAGTTTGACTTTGCTACCCCTGATATTGAAAATGTTGCACCTGTAGTTGATTATAATAAAATAATCAGTGAATTTACATATAAAAATGATGAAAATATCTATCGAGAAACTACGGGCGGACTCGACAGATTCTATTTCATATATACAATCAGCGCATTTAAAGATTTGTTGCACCAGTGGAATACTGCAACAATGGTTGAAACTGATAAGTTTAAAATACCTGAAGGTCAAAGTGCAAATAACAGACAATTCAAATTTACTGACGGCTCTGAAACCCAAACGTACACTCTGACCGAGAATGCCGGTTATACTTATGGTGCGGGCTCCGGTAACAATACTACAAAATATACTATTGAAGGTCTGAATAACAGTAACAATATAATCGATGCAAACGGTCATTCAATGTTTGATTTTACAAACTCTTATACCGATGCAGATAATAATGTTATATCAATCGGCAGTATCAATTTCAATATTAATAACGTGACAATTCAGAATGCAAAAACTTCTGTCAGTGGCGGTTCCGTATTCAATATGCATGATGTTGCTACAAACCAAAAGCATACAATAAATATCGACAAATCAATAATTAAAAATTCATCCGCGTCAACTACAGGGAACAATGCACTGGACGGCGGTGCTTTCAGAATACTTGAAGGCGGAACTGAGGCAGAGCCGAATACTATATCAAGTTCTCTTATCAGTAATAACGTAGTGAATGCAAGTATATCCCGAGGCGGTGCAATATACTTGGGCGGAACGGGAACTTTGAAACTCCTCAATACTTCATTCAAGGGTAACCATGCTACATTTACCGGAAACACAGGCTCGGCTCTTGGTGGTGCAATTTATACTACAAGAGATTTAACAATTGAGGCAGACGGTTCTAAAGCAGGAGCTCCGGAGACAGGAACCAACGTTCTTTTTGAAGGCAACTATTATACCGCAAACGGAACACAGAACCCTAACGCAATATATGCGGAAGTTTCGCATACGGATATAACGGGTGATGACGGGACTACTTCAAGCACCGTAACATTTACACCTACAATTTCATTATATGCTCATAACACAGGTTCAATCACATTTAACGGTGATACAATCGAAGGCGGTTTCGGAAACAACGGAAATTATAACCAATATAATCTGAAAGTTAAAGGTAACGGAAATATTAATTTTACCGGAGTAACGGGTGCAAATATTACCAATGATTTGACAGGCTCACAAGAAGATGCAAATATCAATGTTTTGTTCCAACAAGCGACGGTCGGTACCGCTACGTATAACCCAACTATTAAAAATTCAAATATTAACTTTAGCGGCGGTGGAACATTAAGATTGCAGGACAATACCACCGTTCAAAATGCAAATGCTTCTTCAAGAGCCATAAATGTTTCAAACGGTACTACTTTGAATGTAGACGGTGCAAGATTTATTGATAACACCGGCGGTGCAATCGGCGTAAATACCGGTACATTAAAATTCGACAGCGGAACATCTACCTTTACTAATAACTCAATCACTGCAACGGGTAACAATTTCGCAGTCGGCGGTGCAATATATTTAACCTCCGCTAATGTTGCAAACGGAGCTTTGTACAGCCCGTTTACAGGAAACCATGTATCTGCCGTAGGCAATTATGCGGCAGGCGGTGCAATATTCTCTAACAATTCCTCAGAATTGACTATTGCGTCTGATATGAAAAATAACTATGCATCGACCACTTCCGAAAACAACAAGGCTTTGGGTGGTGCAATATATTCTAACTCCCCTATAAAAATACTCGCGGATGCAAATAAACCAACCGTTGAAATCACGGGTAACTATACCGACAATAACGGAGTCAAAGAATATAATGCCATATTCATTGATACTACAAACGGCAGTAACGGTGCATTAACAATTAATACGGCTACAGGCGGAAATACAGTAACAATCAATGATATAATTGACGGCGGAAGTGTTGATTCAACCAAAAACGTAGTTAGTTATATCGATTCCAAATATACGACTAATATCACCGGTGCAGGTACCGTTAATATTAATAATATAATCAAAAATTCTAATATCGTATTTGAACAAGATGCAGACGCAAACGCTGTATTGAACTTGAACGGGGCTTATGCAAATAACCATGAATTAGATCCGACAGCAGTAAGAAGTGACTTGCTTATGTCAAGTGCAACCGACGGTTCCGCATCTACCTTGACAGTAAATTCGGGCTCTTTGGCACTAACTAATATGATAGTTACAAATGCCGCTGATACCTTGAACGTAGCAGACGGAGCAAGCACAACAATCAAAAATTCATTGATTGATATGTCTAATAATATGAACGCCTTTAACTATGTAAGGACAGATGATGTTCTGAATTTAGGAAAATTAACAATAAGCGATGATTATGACTCAAAAACTACTGCAGGAACATTGTTCTCTATCGATTTTGAGTTCAAAAATGATGGCACAGCATCAAATGATAAATTTGTTGTAGCTCAAGAATCCAGCGGTAATATGACATTAAATGTCAACTGGCTTGATAACGGTAATCAAGAAAACGTAAAAGAAGGTTTTTACGAAGTTATTTCTAAAAATGACGGTATAACTTTACGCCTGCTTGAAAACAAAGTTTGGAATTACACCGTACCTGATTCGGGTGACAATATCGGGGTTGTAAACCATAATACCTTCCTTGGTACAAAAACAGCAAAAATCGACAATACAAAAGAAGATTATAAAAACGGTATCTTGATTGAAGGCAAGCAGGAAGATACCTTGTATAAGGTCAGCACTTTTACAAGAAGTGACGCCAGTGAAGAAAACAACAACGAACGTACCTTCCAATTCGTTCCGCTGACAGCTGATGACGAAAATCCTACACCAAATGTATACCGCCTTTTGAGTGATTTGTATTTGAACGATAATGTTTATCCTGCAAACGGTAAGTTGAACATCGTAGGTATTGAGGGACAAGACAGCACAATCGACGGTACTTATACCGATATTACAAACAACGTTTTGCACCATTCAATGTATATAATTGAGCCGAATACACTGCTTCCTGATGCATATAGCGGGGATGTCGATATAGCAATGAAAGATGTCACCATCCAAAATATCGGGGCGTATGTTGATACAAACTCATCAGTTGCTTTCATAGATGCGGAAAATACGAAACTGTCATTGACTAACGTAACTTTGCAGAATAACCAAGGGTATGCAATATATAACAATAACGGTTTGGTTACACTTGCTAATACAAAAGTGAACGCAATAGATGCAACTCAAACAGAGAATGCTTGGCTAAAAGCTTCAACGGATAACCAAATATATAACAGAGCAAATGCTCAATCAGGCAGTGTCGTTACGCAAGGTTTGGTATTGCAGGGCGGTAACACCTTCGGTACAAAAATAACAAACGAAGGTTTAATGTCAGTTTCAGGTGCTAACAAATTCTATGCAAGTATAGCAAACACGGGAACATTAAACTTCACGGGCGGAAACAACGAGTTCTTCGGTACCGATGGAGATAATCCGTTAATGATATACAGCGGAAAAACAGGTGCCGTCACGGGCGGGTTCTTAAACATCACAGGCGGAGCCGTTAACCTGTACATATTTGCGTCAATCGAATCCGATCAGGAAATCAACTTTACAAAAGGTACAATCAATATCGGTACAGACGCCAATGACGGTGGTACTTTGAATCTTGATACAAACGATACTTGGCAGGGTAATATTAATATAACAAACGCAAATTCAACATTGAATTATTCGGGTATTAAAAATAATGAAAACCCTGCAACAACAGGTGACAGAGGAACTTTAACCGCTAATTCAGGTAATGTAAATATACTGGATAACAGCACTTTGTATATCACAAGCAGTGATACTATGCAGGATGCCGTAAAACTCAGCATCGCTCAGGGTTCAACCATGTATGTGTCTAACCACAGATTGAAAGGTTCATCTGTCAATATAACGAGTGGTGAGGATGATTGGTCAGGCAGTATCGCTTTGGATAGGTCTTATTTAACTCTTATCCCGACTGATACAGGCAAAGATTTTGCAATGAAAACGGCAAATCAAATCTACTCAATCCCTGATACTGCAACAAGTAATACTTCTTCTTCAACCTTTGAAAACGCCGGCGTTGGGCTGACAATAGGTGCTGCTCAAGATTTCAACGGCAAGTATATTCAAAATGAATCAGGAGCTTTCTCTCCGAGTTTGACTGTTGAAGCTACGGGTACATTCTTCGGTAAAGATTCCACAAAAGAAATAAACAGCGGTACCGTTACGATTTCCAGAGAAATTAACAATGTTAATGCTGACGGTAAAATAGATTTCGGAAACGTAAAATTAAATTCAAACACAACGATGAAAGTCGCTTCAAGAGGCGGTACGATTGATTCAAGTGTCGTTGATTTTGTCGTCAATTCATCAGGTGCAACGGCACAATTCTATGCGACCGATTTATCCAAAGATACGGACTATTATGAATTGAGATATATCGGCGGTAACGGTACTAACACCATTATGGTCGGTAAAGACGAGGCTAACTCAAAAGTTACCAATGTTAAATTCCTGAGAGATGCTTCAAACAGATTTGATTTCGGATATACCGCAACATCAAACTATACAACATATTCATTGGTTAATGCTTTGGTTGACCTTACAAACGATGCGTTGGAAGATAATGCTGACAGTCAGTATGCAAACTATCAGTTCGCGGCTTTGAATGCAGGAGATGGTGTAATATTTAATATTGATGTTGATTTCGATAAAGATAACGGCAGCGGCGGCAAAGGTATAAGCGATAAAATATATATTGCAAAAGCTCCTGTAGATACCGGTACGCAGGAAATAATGCTGAATATTGATAATATTCAAGCTCCGTCGGAATTTTCAAATGCAAACAATGTCATAGTAAAAATCTTAGACGGTGCTGCTGCAGGCTCTTATGATTTAGCATTGAACAGTCAGGGAAAAGTATTCAGATATGACGGTGCTAAAACAAAAGCGGAAGTTTATCACGATGAATATACGGGAACAAGAACCGTTGATGTTTACAAACCTGATGAAAATGTTAACGCTGATTCTTTGATTTTATATTCAGAGCAGGAAGATACTTTACATGCAGTAAACAGTCTGTCGTCATTGTCGGAAAGAGCATTCAAGTTCAGAACTACAACCGAACAAACGGATGTAATATATTCATTACTGGATAATGCAGGTAAAACCTCCAGAGGCACAATGAGAGTTATCGGTGACTCTGCGAATAAATCAAAATATATTATTGATGCTACCAATACTGACATAAGAAAATATAATAAAGATACGAGACAAATAGAAACTGTTGCAGATGCCCAAAGCCCAAAAACATTCTCATTGTTCTGGCTTGAGGGTAGTGGTATAACATTTAATATATCAGGTGTTACAGTTAGAAACGCTGTTCTCGGTGACGGAAATTCAGCTTCAAGCAAAGCATCCGTCTTTGATGTCGGCTCTTCAAATGTTGTAAACATTGATAATGTTACATTCACTAACAACAAAGGAAATGCTATCTATAACGCCGGTACCGTTAATATCAACGGCGGCGTAACATTTGATGCGTCCAGAGTTTCAGCAACCGATCCTACATCAGGTGAGGCAACTACCGTTTCAAATAACACAATCGAAAACTCTGATTCGGGTACGATAAATGTCTCTAACCTTGATAATGCTGTTAGTTCGGATATAACAAACAGAGGAAAAGTAATCGTTAACAAAGATGCTGAACTTCTTCTCTCTGATTCTGCTTATGTTGAAAACGCAGCCGCTAACTCCAGAATTAATGTTGACGGTACTTTGAGAATAGACAGCGGTGCTCAAATCACCCTGACCGCAGGCAGTATGAACGTAACTGGTGCCGTAAAAGGCAGAAACGATGATTCCGCTGGCGGTATCACCGTTAGTAAAGATTCAACCTTGGATGTTAACGGCAACAATGCAACGATTGACTCTAAAGTAAACCTTGATATTTCCGGTAAATTAAACGTAGCAGGTAACTATGCCGATAACGATGCGTCCAGATACGGAGTTATCCTCTCCGACGGGGATGTTGTTGATCCTAATATTATTATTACAATGGGTGACGGTGGTGCTTTATCTGTCAGAAATGGCATAAACGATAATACGGAAGCATTTGATATTACAAATAATAATACAATAACAGGCGGAACATCAAACACTTGGTTATATAACGGGTATTCCGGAGATCAGGAAAGCGGTATAACTATCAATATCGGTACGCCTGATAAAACTATCAGTACCGAAAGTTACACAGGTAACTTCGTAGAATACGGAACGAAAGCTATTCTTAATGTTTTGGCGGGCTCTAAAATGTTTGCGGGTGACAAATATATAGAAGAAGGCGCTTCCGTTACAGTCACTTCAAATAATATAGACTACAGCAAGATACATTTAGGCAATCAGGCTAATTTGACGAACTATGCAGCGACTAACATGGGCGGTGACATTACAAATGATGTTCTCAAATTCACAAGCTCGGAAGCTAATGCTCTGTTCACAACTTCCGCTGATAATGCTGATAAAACTTCTTATAACTTGAATGCTATTACTCCGTCAGCTTCGGGTAATAACTCAAAGAACAACTTAACAATTGAAAATGCTACCGTAAAATTGCTTGACAGCGATTATTCCGCAAATGCGTCAGGTAACTATGTTGCGTATAAATTCTCTAATTCAACTCTTGATCTTGCCTCCTCCGAAAACAGCAAGACTATTGATTTGACTAATTATATATTCAGTTCTATAGAATTTGATGCCGCAGACGCAGTTAATGCTAACGGAGATGCAATTTCTACACAGTTAACAATCGATGTCGATTTGTCGCAGTTTGATGAAGCAAACCAAACATACAAAGCTGATACAGTCACTATAGCAAATAACGGCTCCGCAAAAGGTGTCGTCAAACTTGCAGGTATCAATTTCGCAAGCCGTGACGAAAAGACTGCAGGTATTGTAAGAATTTTATATAACGCAAATAACAACTTCTATCTTGATATCGCTGAAATGATGGATAAAGATGCGGACGGTAAATATAAATGGGAATACAAAATCGAAAATGATACCGTTTACAACGATACATATATCGGACAAAAAGATATTGAACTCTATAACTCAAGAACCAAAATTTCAGGTACGGACGCTACAACGGTTCTTGCGGACAGTTTAATAATTAATAACAAACAGGATGATACGCTTGCAGCTATTAACCAATATGTACCTGCGGATGCGAATGCGACAAGATACTTTAGATTCAGAGTCGGTGACCAAATACAGGATCAGATTTATAAATCAATAGATGATGCAGGCGTTTCCGCTGCAGGTAAGTTTGAAATAGTAGGACGCGGTCAGGCTGCAGGTGATTATAAAGATATAATCGATGCAACAGATGATTCCGATGCTAATAATCCTAAATCTCATTCATTGTTTGAAGTAAACAATAAAACAGATATGACAATATCGAATGTCACTATCCGTAACGCTTCAAATATAATTCATAAGGAAAAAGTCCAAGGCGTTGATGATAACGGTAATCAGACAGAAACCGTTAAAGAAACAGACCTAGGAGCTTCCGTATTATATGTAAATAATGACGATGCAACGGTTACCTTGAATAACGTAACTTTAACCAATAACGCAAATAACGCTATTCATAACGAAAAAGGTACCGTAACATTAAATAATGTCACTCTTGATGCCGCAACAAGCCCTATTGGTAATGCAGTAGTTAACAATGCAAATATGACTACAAAAGGTAATAACACCTTCAATACAAATGTTACCAACGGGCAATCTGCAGATAATGCAACAACCGCTAAATTCACTACTGCGGGTACAAACAAATTCACTAAGACAATCACCAACAACGGTGCATTCGAATTTGGCGGAGACGACAGTGCCGTAAATATTAACGGCAGCGGTTCCGTAACCGTAAAAGGTAACCTCAATTTAACCGGTGCAATCGCCGATGATATCGCATTAACTGTCGATAACTTGAGCAATATGACAATATCAGGTGAAAATGCAAGCGTTAAATTCTCTCAAGGTACAACGACAGATGGAAATACTGCCGGTGGTGATACTTGGAATGAATCAGGTATTGTAACATTAGACGGTGGAACTCTTAATATCGACGGAATTACCTCTAACGGTTACTTTAAAGGTATATCAGGTACTTTGAATATCAATTCGGGCAAATTCTCGCTGAACGGTGAAACGACAGGTTCAACAAACGATTTGGCTGATGAAGTTGCCGTAAAAGTCTACAGTGGCGGTACTTTTGAGGTTACAAACCACGAACATGTAAACTTTAACACGGATGATTATATCCACCAAAATGCAAAGATTAACCTAATCGGTAATTCAACATTGACTTTGGCTGGTGTAACATTCGCAGTCGGAGATATCAGTCCTGTTACTAAATTAAACACAATGGATATCACGCAGGATGGTATGTTTACATCCTCTGCTCAAGCAGCAGGTGCGGGCGCAGGCACAGGTACGGGCACAACTTCCGTTACAACTTCAACTTTGGAAAATACGGGAGTTACTCTTAATATCAACGCCGATGAATCCTCCTTCACCGGCAGATATGTACAGAACGGTACTGATTTAGTAACTACCGTAAATGAAACAGGTAAATTATTCGGTGGTCAGAAACTTATAAACAGCGGTAAACTCGTAATCTATTCTAAAGGTGATGCTGCAACCGATCCTACGGCAGGCGCAGATAAAGGCGCAGGCGGAGTATATTATACGGATGTTCGTCTCGCTGATAACGCTGCTTTAGAACATTATAACAATAACGAAAACGGCGGTATTATCAATTCCGATGTTGTTAAATTCACAGGTACGGGTGCTACGGCAACATTTGCTAAAAATCCTAACCTTGAAACATTTGACTATGTAAATTATGAATTAGCTTCCAATATTAAAGGCAGTGCCGCAAATACACTCATCTTTGACAATGCAAAAGTTAAATTGTCAGCTGTATCTGCAGAAACTCCTTTAACTAAGACTTATGATTATACCGGCAATACCGTTTACCAATTCAACAATTCTTATATTGATATGGCGAGCACAGAAGGTGAAACCGTTAATTCAATGGATAATTACATATTCTCTAACCTCAACATAGGCGATAATGTTAAGATTTCTATTGATGTTGACGGTCAAAACAAAACCTATGATACCATTACTGCAAAAACTCCTTCAGGTGTCGGCGAAAATAACACAGGCATTTTGACAATAAGTAAAATCAACTGGGTTACTGCTCCTGTTGTAAATGACGGTTTGGTTGATGTTGCCGCTATGCAAATATTGAAATTGTCTGTCGGCTCTGAAACCGAATCTCCTCTTCAATTAGCAATGGATTTGCCTAAAGAAGAAAGAAAATGGGAGTTTAGCATTGCAAAAGATTACACAGGTGATGACGGAAATGTTTTGGTAAAACATAATAATTTTGTCGGCGGTAAAGAGTTGAAACTCGCAACAACAAAAACGTTGAATGACTCTCTTGCTTTTGAATATCACAGAGAAGATTTGTTGAAATCCGTAAACATTTATAACGGTTTGGCTGCAGACAAAACAAGAACTTTCGCATTTGATGAAAACGAACCTACTTATGTATACAGATTACTCGATAACACCGCTCAAACGGCAATCGGTCCGATGTTCGTAAAAGGTGTAAAAGAAAAAGCCGGTACTTCATCAATGAGTACAATTGATGCTCAAAATACATATTCTATGTTCAATGTTGCTAGTAACGCAGATTTAACAGTACAAGATGTTATTATACAACATGCGACTATATCAACTACTCCAAAATATGAAACAGATAATATCGCAACCAATGCTTCCGTATTTGATGTAAATAACACGGGTGCGGTTGTTAAATTGTCAAATGTTATTTTGAGAAACAACAAAAACAACGCTATCTATAACAGAGGGTTCGTTGAACTTAATAATGTTACTACACAAAATGCTGAAAGCTCATTCACTGACGCTGATAATACAATCCAAAACGCAGGCGGTACAATCGCATTATCAGGCACGAACGTATTAAATACCGCAATTAATAATACAACAAGAGATACTTCGGGCTCTTCAATGATATTTACGGGTAAGAATACAATCGGTGGTGCTGTTACTAACGACGAAACAAGTAATATCTATATAGGTAACAAAACATATAATTATACATTTAAAGGAAGTACCGACGGAGCTGCCGCAGGCGATGAAACGGTTACTTTCAACAACAGTATTCAAAACGCAGGTGGTATAACAGTTGATACTATTGCTCAAATCGCAGGGAACTTAACCTCATATAACGATAAAATCGGTCACTTAACTATCAATGAAGGCGGTACGGTAAACGTAGTTGCCAACGGTAATATTCAGGATAACAATATAAATGTTGAAAAGGGTGCAACACTCAATATTAATCAAGGTATTGTAACTTTAGACGGTGATGATACAATCAACGGTAATGTTATTTTAGGTGTTGAAACTCCGACTTCAACCGATAAGAGCGAACTCCATTATAAAGGTGTAAAATATAATGAAGATACTAAATATGTATTAACGGCAAATTCAGGTAACTTGTATGTCGAAGACGCAAGTACGCTTGAGCTTGGAGCTGATGACACATTAGCTGATGCAGTAAATGTAAACCTCAACAAAGGTACTTTAAAACTTAACGGAACAGGAGCTAAAGTCGTCACTATGGCTACAGGCGACACTTGGACTGCAGACGGTATAGTCGATTTGACAAATGCTAATTTGAAAATCGGCAAAGGTATAAACGGCGATTCTAATTTGACTCTTAATCAAGGTCAACTTATCGGTGAGACAACGGAAACGTCTCCTGCAACACTTTCAAACTCAGGTGCTAACCTCACTATAGCAAGTGATTTAAGTGCATTTAAAGGTACTTATGAACAAATAAAAGATAATGATACCGATGTGCCTACTATGACCGTAAATGAAACAGGCACCGTATTCTCAGGTGATAAGAATATAAAATACGGCGATGTAACCGTACGCAGAAGCGGTAATATAGACTTTAATAAATTCTACTTGGGCGGTGACGCTGCAGCTGATGCTTCAGACAATGATGTAAACTTTACCGTATATTCGACAGGCGGTAATATAAATACTGACGCTACAAATACGGTTGTAGACTTCAAAGGCGCAGGTGCCGATTCTCATATGGTATTTAATAATATCGAAGGCTCAACCGATAAAGCACAATATACACTCGGTAAAATTACGGGTATCGCTGATAAAGTAAATACGGTTACATTCAACAATTCCGATGTAACACTTGCCGTTCAGGATGAAACAGGTAATAATTATAACTTCAATAATTCTACGGTAAGTTTACAGCAGGATATCGGAACAGGCGCAAATGCTCAGAAATACAACGATTACAGCTTTACTAAAATAACAAATGACGCAAATACTTCTTATAAAATAGATGTTGATTTGGCAGGATTTGTTGCTCCTGCGACAAACGGAACTACTCCTACAAATGATATTCCTGCTCAAGGACAGTTCACCGACACTTTGACGATTGCTGATAATACATCATCAGGAAATGTAGTATTATCTGATATTTCATTCAACGGTGATTTAGACCAATATGCTCAAAGCAAACTCAAGGTATTAAACGGAGCAACAAACAGATTCCAGCTTGTTCTCTCTGATGAAACAGCTAAAAAGAATTGGGAATATTCAGTAGATAATCATAGATCCGCTAATACTGTATCTGTAAACTTTGATGATTTTGTCGGAACAAAAAATTTAAGAGTTGCAAAATTTGACGATACGTCGCTTGCAAACGACAGTTTAGAAATCTATAACGGAACAACAAAAAATCTTTTAAGAGAATTAAATATGTATACTCCGCCTGAAGGCGCAGGTACGTCGGCTGATATTGTTCGTCAATTTGTATTCCAAAATGCAGGCACTTATAAATTGATTAAAAATAACGGCGATGTCGCAGGTAATGCAGGTGTAACAACCGAAGGCAAACTTGATATTATCGGGTTCGTTGACAAGACAGCAACTGAAGTCACAGCTCCAAGCAGTGTTATTGACGGACAAAACAGATATTCACTCTTCCAGCTCAAGAATAAAACTGATATGGATATCAGCAATGTAGAGTTTAAATATGCTGCTGCTACGGATGATGATAACGCTCCGATAAATGCATCGGTTCTTGATATTGAATCTCCGGAAGCGACTGTCGCTTTGAATAATGTTTTATTCACTTTGAATGCAGGAAACGCAATCTATAATGCGGGCACATTAACAATGCAAAACGTTACCGTTGCTCTTGGTAATGAAACTTTGACCAATGCTGTTACTAACGCTGACGGCGGAAAAATGACATTGAACGGTACAAATGCATTTAATTCCGCATTCAATAACAATGCGGGCGGAAATGTTCAATTGTTAGGTATAAACACATTCGCAGGAGATGTTAATAACGCAGGCACAATGACTGTTGACAGAGAATATTCCGATAATCCTGTTGTAGCTATTGATAAAATCAGTAATACATTTGCAAACTTTACTAACTCGGGTACATTTGAAACTAAACAAGGTGCAACAACATTCACCGGTGTCGTTGATAATACAGGTGTAATTAACCTTGGAGCTATGGATGTTATCCAAAATAAGGTTCAAGGTACGGGTAGTTTGACTATAAGGAATTTGTTAACCGAGGCAAAAGACACTGTTGCAACAACTGTTGCAGAAAACGGTGCTATTGCTGATGATATTAAATTAACTCTTGAAAATAATGCTACATTGTCGATTATAGGCGGTACCGTCAATATGAACGAGGGTGATGTTTGGAACGACAATGCTACGGTTGAAATTAACGATGATAAATCAACATTGAACTATAATGATTTAACTTCAAACGGTAAAATCAATGCAACCAAAGGTAATGTAAACATTGGCTCAGGTGCGTTAACGGTTAAAGATACTGATACATTCAGCGATGACTTAAATGTCAAGGTTACGGCTCAGGGTGATAAAGTCGGAACATTAGCATTGAACGGAAGAAACGGTGCTAATGCGTTGACATTATCGAATAATGACGAATGGAGCGGTAAGATTAACCTTACTAACAGTGTTTTAAATACCGAAAAAACTTTGACGGCAGACGGAAAACTCACATTAGGTCTTGATGATAACTTAGTCGGTGATGAAACTTCAGAATACACCGATAACGGATTAAACTTGCTCATCACTGCTGACCAATCCAAATTCTTAGGAACATTCAACTTAAATGACGGTGCGGATTTAACCGTTTATGAACACGGATATACCGACGCTAACGGTGTTGTCGGAAACGGTCAGGTCTTTGGCGGAAATAAAGTATTAAATCAAGGCTCTGTCAATATTTACAGCCTCGCTGATATAGATTACGGCAAATTTGCAGTATCAGGCAGTGATATAGTATTTAATAACTATACAACAGGCGGTAAGATTGACCAAAATGTATTTACATTTGCTGATGCCTCTCAAAATTCAACCGTTGCATTCGGCAGTGTAAATAATGAACAGGCTAAATATAATCTCTCGGCAATAAATTCGACAAATGCTAATACCGTAAGCTTTGAAAATTCTTACATTACATTGAATGACAGTGCTTATACAGGTAACACAATATACCAATTCGGCAAAAACACTATTGTTGATGTTCAGGAAGCAGATAATAAATCTTATACCGCATATAATTTCAATAACTTAAAGAATGTTGATGATATTTCTTACAAAATCAATATGGACTTTACTACCGTAAGAAAAGTTCCTGATACACAAGGTATTTACAAATCTGTTACTCTTGACGGAACTAATATCGCTGATACATTCACTCTCGGTGCAAATTCTACGGGTGATGTTGTAATATCAGATATTGACTTTGGTGAAGATAATACAAACTTTAACATGGATTATACCGAAGGTATAGTAAGAATATTATACGGTGACGGAACAAAGAATGTCGGGTTGAAATTGTCCGATGAATTGGCTAATAAATCTTGGGGACAAGATATTACAGACTTCGATAAAGACGGACAAGTTAATCTTTATTCTGATACATTCTTAGGTTCAAAACGTATCAGAACAGCTAAGTTTAATACTTCTGATACATATGATAACAGTATCGAAATTTATTCTAATCCTGTAGATGATACCTTACAGGCTCTTAACCTGTATAAATCCGCAAAGGCTGATAATGCGGATAATATCCGTAACTTCGTATTCAAAGAAGGTTCGGACAACACATATCACTTAAAAGCTAATACAGGTGTAACCGAAGTCGGTACATTAAATATTGTAGGCTTAAAGGGCGGAGATAGTGTTATTGATGCTAATTATACTGCAGAGAATGCAAATCCTACAACCTCTTCAATGTTTACATTGAGCAAAAAAGCAACATTGAATATATCTGATGTTACGATTAAGAATGCTAAAGAAATTTCAACTACTAATAAGCACGATGCTTCCGTAATTGATATGAACAATGCGGATGCTGTTGCCAATATTAAAGATACAACATTTGATAACAATACTAAGAATGCTTTGTATACTCAAGCAGGTACTATAAACTTGACCAATGTTACATTCAACGTTGATGCTGCCGGCGAAAATAATAATATCAAAGTCGTAGGAGCAGGTATCTTGAATGCAGCAGGTGCTAACTCCTTCAATACCTTCCTTGTAAACGATGGCGGGACCGTTAACCTCACAGGTGACAGCGATACGGGCGGAAACAAATATACAAAAATTGTTCAAAATATAAATAACGGAAATATGACAATCTCAGGTAAAAACACCTTTGATTCCATAAAGAAAACATTGCCTCAACGTGACGGAAGTGCACAAGGTGGCGCAATATACAGTTATAATTCTAATTTGACCGTTACGGATGCTGCATTTGATAATAATGAAGCTGATAACGGCGGTGCAATCTATATTTCCGGAGTTAGAACCGGTAAATCCGCACTGTTGCAAGGTTCCTTCGGTAGTGACGGAACGGGCAACACCGCAAATAACGGTGGTGCTATATACATCACGGGCGGTGATAATGTCACGGTATCGGGACAATTCTTAAATAACATCGCAACTACCGCAGGTGGCGCAATATGGTCTGATTCATCCTTCACGATTAAGGCAGACGGTCTGGCTGCTGACGGTATCGCAAAAGAAACAAACTTCTCGGGCAACAAGGCAAACAATGTAAGCAACGCTATATACATGAATGTAACGGATGCTAACAAAGCCATAAATATGAACGCTATAAATGGCGGTTCAATTAAATTTGCCGATGCAATTACCAATAGTGCTGATAATAATATAAGATACGGTATAAATATAACGGGTGACGACTTAAATTCAACCGTTGAATTTAAGAATACGGTTCATAATGCGGATTTCGCAATCAACGATATTGCGGTAACAATAGATGCAACGGATTGGTTTGACGGCCTTAGAGTAACTACTCCGAATGCAAATGTTGATAATACGGACTCTATTATTAACGGTTCAACAATTACATTAAATTCAGGCGAATTGCACTTGAACAAAGTTTTGATTAACAATTGGGGTACATTGACTTCGGGTAATACGGCTAATATGTTGAATGTAAACAGAGACTCCGCATCTACTCCGTATTTGAGTCTTGACGGTTCCGTAATCAATTTGTCAAACACTTCGGATGATCAAATAAAAAATAATATTGCAACCGATACATATATGGGTATTTTAACAACTGATGAGAATACCAAGTTCGCAATTGATGTAATCTTTAACAAAGATTATACTATCAATCCTGACGGAACGGTTACATATGCTGATGATACACCGATTACCGCTGATACTGTCTCTGTCGCTAACAGCGATATTCAACGCTCCGACGGAGTTATATACTTGAACAGTATTAACTTTATGAATGTTGACAGCAAAATCGACGGTATTGTCCAAATCATCAAAGGTGATGTTGCAAACTCTAATATAATACTTGCTATAGATCCTAATGTCGAGAGACAGTGGAGTTACACAATAAAAGATGATTATACCGATAAAACTGATATTTCGGGACAAACTGTCAGAGCTAAGTTCCACGATTTCATCGGAACTAAGAGAGCGGAACTCGCAACAAGCGACCAAAGATCAGGCTCAATGTATGACAGCATAAAGATTGTATCTGACAGAAAAGATACATTGAGTGAAATAAATAAATATAATGCTCAAAACAGATATTTTGAGTTTACTCCGGGGCTTGTTTCCGAAACTTATTATCTGATTGACAATACAGGCGAAACTGCGACAGGAAATATGAATGTCGTTGGTGTATCAGGCGGTGTTACTTCCGACAGGCATGATGTAATTGATGCACAGAATAAATACTCAATGTTTATTATGAAAAATGCAGGTACAACGTTGAATATATCTGATGTAACAATCCAAAATGCTATAGTAAATAAGACAAATACCGCTCATAACGCCTCTGTTTTGGATATAGCTCCTGCTGATGGCGTTGATAAAGCAACTGTAGTTGCAAATCTTAAAAATGTTCATTACGTCGGAAACTACGGAAATGCAGTATATAACGAAGGTACTCTCAACTTATCTGATGTAACGTTTGATGCTTATGAATACGGAAATGCAGTATATAACGCAGAAAACGGAAATATGAATTTAACTGCAGGCAATAATACCTTTAATTCATTATTGACGAACTTAGGTAATTTAACTTCAACTGCAGGTTCTCATAACGAATATAATAACGGTATTATAGCTGCAGGTACTTCGGCATTTAATTTTGCGGGAGACGATGTTATCAATTCCGCAATAACATTGAACAGCCCGAACGAAGAGCCGACATTCAACATTACCGGTACAACCACGGTTACAAGAAATTCAAGTCTTGGCAATGATTTACTTAAATTAAATCTGAAAGATACCGGCAACTTGATTGTATCAGGTACGGATGCTGTTATAAATGTAAATAATAATGATACTTGGGATAAGACTGCTAAGTTAACTATTCAAAACCAACCTTATACGGTGACGGGTGAAGACGGAAACGAAACCGAAGAAGTTGCGCTTGCTAATGTTAAATTCACAGGTAAAAATGCTTCCGATGTTGATACAGGCTCGGGCTATAACGGTATAATTGACGCTCAATCAGGTACATTAGAACTTGTATCGGGAGTTTTGGACATTCTCGGCGAATCTAAGATTTCCGATGATACAAACTTGATTTTGACATCAGGTAAATTGGTTGTTAGTGCTCCTGAAAGTAACAATATAATTACAATGGCTGATGGTGACCAATGGTTAAATGCAACCGTTGATTTACAGGATAATGCAACCTTCAATATTGCTGAAGGCTTGAATAAAGATGCTGACGGCAACTCTGTTCTTAATCTGGCAAATAACACGGTATTGACAGGTAATGAAACTGCAAACTTTGTTAATAAAGGTGTTACCGTAAAAGTATACTCTAATGAATCTGATTATAAAGGCACTTATACTCAAGAATCAGGTGAATTGAACGTTATAAATAACGGCGCTGACAAAAAAGGCAGTGTATTCGGTGCAACATTTAGTAATGATGCTGCGGGAGAAAATATAGACGCTAAGAATACCAACGCTATTAAGATACAGGGCGGTTCAATGCTCGTGGACTATACGGAAACCGACAGGGGTATCAATTATGCAAATGTTCATTTAGGCGGTATTGACGGCGTTGAAGCTACATTGAAAAATGTATCTCATGGCGGAGATGTCAATGCAGACTTGTTAGTATTCGACGGAACAGGCTCAACCGCAACATTTACAAACTCTACTAAAGGCAGAGCCGATACTAATAAATACAATGTTTATAATGTTGCTTCAAATAACGATACAACTAACTCAATCGTATTTGATAACGCAAATGTAGAAATCTTTGATACAGACTTCACGTCAGGCGGTACGACTTCTTATATATTCAAAAACTCACAAGTCGGTTTCCAATCAGAAGAAAGCGGTAACAATACGCCAACCGAAACGACAGTCGGTAATACAACAGAAAGAATAGCAGCCTTGAAAAATTATATCTTCAAGAGTTTCTCATCGGATGATTCATCAAGATATACTTTAGATGTTGATTTGAAAGTCGAAGACAACAAGGCTGATACTTTGGCTATCCAATCCGTAGCTGATGAAAATATGCCGAATGTCATAACATTGAGTAACTTAAACTTCTTTGGCAAAGATCAAACAAACCAAGGTAAAATCCTGATACTTAAAGATAAAATTGACGGTGTTTCATTGGCTCTTGATAATGAAATGGCAAATAAATCTTGGGAATATAAGGTCGATGACGGTGTTGATACTACTAGATTATTCATAAATGACAGAGTAAAAATTGATGCTGATAACAATAAGATATTAACAATCGAAACGACTGATTTCTTAGGTACAAAACGTTTGAGATTGGCTAATTATGCTGATGATACGAATACATCAACAGACTATGACAGTATTGAAGTATATAATGCTATAACATTGGATTTACTTGATGAAATTACTAAGATTAACACTCCTGACGGAATTGCATCAAGACAATTCAAATTTGCAAAGAACGATACATATAATATGTTTGAAAACCTCAACCCTAGACATAATGAAACAGGTTTAGCCGTTGTTGGTTCGGGCAAATATGATATCGTAGGTGTTGAATCAAGAAACCAAAAAGGTAAATATTCCGTAATTGATGCAACAGATAATCATTATTCAATGTTCAGACTTGATAAGACTACAGATATGTCGGTTTCAAATATTGAGTTCAAGAATGCCGGATTAAATTCTCAAGGCAGTACTTCCGCATTTGATATATCAAATGAAAATGCGAAACTCACTTTGACAAATGTAAGATTTACCGATAACGCAGGTTATGCTCTTTATAACAACGGTAATTCGGTAATCATGAAAAATGTTGAGTTTATGGCTCCGACTACTGACGGTAATGCTATTGGTAACTATTCAACCATAACTACAACATTGTATGATGATAATACAATGACAAATAACGTCTTTGCATCAGATATCACAAACTTTGCAGGCGGTAAATTTGAGTTCCATGCAACCGATACAATCTCCGGGGCATTATCAAACGCTGCTGACGCTGATATTTACTTCTTCGGTATTGATACAGTTGAAGACAACGTTAAAAACCTCGATAACAAGGGTAATATTACGGTCGCTGCAGGTTTGACCGCAACCGATAAAGAGGTTAAGACGGTATTCAACCGTGCAATTGACAACTCCGGTGATATTATAACCGCGGGTGTTGAAGAATTTAATAAAGATATAAATAACACAGGTACGATAAGCCTTGGCGGTACGGAAAAAATAGCAGGTGCTATCTCAGGCGAAGGCGGTACAATCAATATCGCTAAGAACAATCTGACCGTAAACGGTGTCGCTGTTGACGTTAACCCTGTAGTTAATATTGTAGCAGGCGGCGAAATCGCAAGAAATCAATCCGTTTCAATCGCCGAGGTTGCAAATGTTAACTTGAATGGCGGTATCATAAATCTTGATTACGGCGATACTTGGAACGGTACCGTTACAACGAACGATAAAGGCACATTAAATCTTTATGCAATAGAAAATAAAGGTACTTACGTCGGTAATGCGGGTACTGTTAATATTGACGAAGACGCAACTTTGAATATAACGAATGAAGTAAATGATAAAGTCGCCGTTAATTTGATAAACGGTACAATCAAACTTGCAGGCACTGACGCTGATAACCTTGCAACCGTTAAATTGTCAGATAATGACACTTGGATAAACGGCACAGCAGACACAACGGCTGCAAAAGCTGTTATAGGTGCAAATTCAAGATTGACATTAAGCACGGGCTTGAACGGTGACAGTGCTTTGACACTTGCTGACAATCAAATCTCATCTGCTGATGAAGATTCAAAGACAAGTTCAATAATTGCTAATGACGCTGTCGCAATAACAGTTATCGGTGACAACTCAGGCTTTGGCGGAACGTATGAACAAACAGGCGGAAGTTTAACCGTTGAGACAACAGGTACGGTATTCTCGGGTGATAAGAATATCTCTAACAGCTCCGTAGAAATGAGAAGAGCTGACGCAGTTGATTACGGCAAATTTCACCTCGGAGACAGAGCTCAATTTACCAATAAATCAAACGGCGGAACTATCAATAAAGATGTATTTGATTTCACGGGTACAAACTCTGTTGCGACATTGACAAACTTGAATGATGTTAATACCGAAGACAGAGTTAAATACAGCGTTGAAAATATCGCAAATGATACTGAAGGCTCTGCAAATACAATCATATTCAGAAATTCCGATATGACGTTCAATACGTTTGATGATGCTTTAGGTGCTTATAACTATAACGGAACAACTACTTACGACTTCCAAAATACGAAAGTTGATTTGAGTGCAAACGATACAAATACAATAAAAGATTATCAATTCACTACATTGTTGAGTGATGCGGACAGTGATTACAAACTTGATATTCAAATCGGTGATTATACATTGAATGAAAACGGCAACGTTGTATTCGACGCTGATACAGGCAAATCAATTGCTGATACGTTGACTGTCGGTAACAATTCTAACGGAACCGTTACGGTTGATGATATCAACTTCTTGAACTACGGCGCCGATACTGATTTGAACAAACACAGATATCAGGATGTAATCATCAATGTAATAAAAGATGTTAACGGAACTTCTAATCTTAAACTTGCTATTGATAACGATTTGGCAGCAAGATTTAAAGATACATATTCTCGCAACATCGCTCGTGACTTCACTGATGCCGATAACAAAGTTTCAATCAGATATGATGACTTTATCGGTGACAGAGAACTCAAGACTATAAACAATGCTAAAGATATTTATATCGATATAACGGAACGTGACGCTCTGGCTATGGTTAACCAATGGAACGGCTCAACCGACAGAACATTCACATTTGGCGGTGATTCCGACAAAATTTATCTGTTGACTGAAGACACGGGTGTTACTGCAGCCGGTGTTATGAATGTTATCGGCGGTGAAAATAACAATGATATCATTGATGCACAAAACCATTCAATGTTTGTATTGTCAAATGCAGACACGACATTGAATATCTCTGATGTTGCAATCAGAGGTGCTAAGATTACAAGAGACTTGAACGCTTCTGTATTGGATATTACGGCTCAAGATGCAAATGTTAACCTCCATAACGTAACAATAGCAAAAGGTCAAGGTACCGCAATAGCTAACAACGGCACCGTTACAACAACAGGAAATAACGTCTATGCTTCTGATATCAACAATTCAGGTACATTCAATGTTAAGGGTGAAGATAGGTTGAATTCTACCATATCAGGTAACGGTACATTGAATATAAATAACGACGCAAACCAAGCAAAATTAACCGTTGGGGCTGACGGTACATTAAGCAAAGATATCGTTACAAACTTGAATGAAAATTCTGTATTGGAACTCATAACGGAAAACATAACGGATAATGACGGAAACGTTACGGAAACAAGAGGCGGAACCGTTACATTAAACGATAATGACACAATCGCAGGTTTGATAAAGATAAACGGTCAAAACTCAACGTTAAACATTGACGGTCTGACTTCTAACGGTGATGTTACGGCTGAATCAGGTAATATCAATATTACATCAGGCGTCTTAACCATAAATCGCAGTGAACAATCTAAACTCGCCGATGCGGTTAATGTAAAAGTCGAAACAGACGGCAGATTAATTCTCAACTCACAAAACGGTGATAAGACAGTTAAATTTGCAACAGGTGATAACTGGAATGACGGTTTTGTAGAACTTATCAATTCTAAACTTGTTGTTGATACAGGCATGAACGGCACAAATAAATTCGCTCTTGATGAAGATAACAAACTCATCGGGGACGTTGACTCCGTCTTCAACAATAATTCTCACGATATTACGGTATCAGCGGATTTGTCAAACTTCGTCGGTACTTATGAACAAACGGGCGGTAACTTAATCGTAACTAATAACGGTACGGTATTCACGGGTGCTAATAATATTAATGCGGGTTCCGTAACAATAGACCGTGACGGTGAAATTGATTATGACCAATTCACAATGGGTTCAGGTACGACATTTACAAACAATGCAAACGGCAACAAGGGCGGAAACATTACAACCGATGTTGTCAAACTCGCTGACGGCGCATCAAATGTAACAATGAACTTTAACGGTGCTAACGCATATGACAAGACCGAATACTATTTGTTGAACAAACAGGAAAATGGCGGAGCTAATAACGTTGTAGCCTTCAACAATGCAGATGTTAAATATATCGATGTAAGTGAAGACGTTAAGAATGATTATAACTTCGCAGGTACTACAAGATATGACTTCAATAATTCAATAGTTGATTTGGTTGATAATAATGTAAAAGATTATACATTCGGAACAATGACAACGGATGATAATACAAGATACAATATTGATATCGATTTGATAGATGACACAGCCGATACGATGACGTTTACCAATAATTTCGTTGATAATGCAAAAGAAAATACTATAAGAATAGGCGTATTCAACTTCTTGCATAACCCTGATAACGACGGTAACGCTCAAGCTAAAGATAAAACAATTATTACTTTGATAAACGATCAGGAAAAGAAAATCCAAATCATCAAACACGGTAATAATGTAACGGATTACAGACAACTTGATATCGGAAGTTATGCAAACAAAGAATTTGTTTATGCAATAACTAAAGATGCACGTTATGACCAGTTCACGGGTACAAAGACTCTTGCTGTTACAACAACAGATACAACAAACGACAGTGTATCTTTAGCGGTTAAGAGACGTTATGACACGTTGGCTGTTTTGAACCAAACCGATTTTGAAACTGATACAAACGAAAGAAACTTCAATTTTGTACCAAATGACGACAATTCGGCACAAACCTATACATTGATTGACGATACGGGCGTAACGGAATCAGGCATATTGAATATTAACGGTATTGTTCGTGCTGACGGATATGACGTAATCGACGCTTATGGCGGTTCAATCAGTCAAAACGGTGTTATCACCGCAAACAGAATTAATCACTCTATGTTTGAAATAACAAAAGACAGAGTTACTTTAAATATTAATAACGTAGAGATTAAGAATGCAGGCGTAAACGGAAACACTCAACAAGCATCTGTTCTTGATATTCAAAAAGCTAATGCAAACGTAACATTGAACAATGTTGTATTGACGGATAACAAAGACAATGCAATCTACAACGCAGGCAATTTGGTATTTAACAATGTTGTTGTAAATGCGGGAACAGGCAATACAATATTCAATGCGGGTGTTTTAACAACAAACAAAAACACTGAAAACACTTTCGGTACGGAAGTTACAAACACTGCAACAATGAATATAAATGCGAAAGATGCATTTAACGCAAATATAAACAACGCAGGTACAATTAACTTTACACAAGGCAGTGAAACTGCAATAAGTGCTAATGTTAAGTCTTATTCTGATGTTGACGGTACAAAATCAGGAACACTCAATGTTTCAGGTACAGTAAATATTAAAGGTGCTAATGACAGAGTATCCGTAAATGATGAACAATCAGTAAATGTAGCAAGTACAGGTGTTCTTAACCTTGACAGAGCAACTCTGAACTTCTCTGCGGGTGATTCTATCACGGCAGGCGCAAATATCAATCTGACAAATAACAGTTCAATGGCATATAGCGATATAACAAGTTCAGGTGTCATTATGAATATAAACGGCAGTGAATTTGATATGAACTCAGGTTCGCTCGGTCTCACTGTCGGAACCGTTCTGTCGGATGATTCGGCAATAAGATTAAACGGCGGTACATTAGCATTAGATATAAGAGACAATGTAAGACTCAGCGGACGTGACGTATGGTCTGATAACGTATTCGTTAACGTTGCAAGAGGTACGACGGTTACCGTTGCTAACGGATTAAATACAAATTCAACAATGAACTTGCCTAAGTCTAATTTGACAGGTCAAGGTGAATTTGTAAACTCTAATGTTACCGTAAACGTTTCTTCCGATGAAACAGGATTTACCGGTACATACAGACAAAGTACAACGGGATCTGTCTTGAATGTCGCAACAAAACTTGATGATGCGGGTAATGAAACATCTAAAGTATTCTCGGGACAAAACCTGATTGAATCAGGTGTTGTTAATATCGAAAGAACTAACGGCATTGATTATGACGACTTCCATATCGGAAACGGCGCAGAATTTAATAACAAATCTACAACCGAAAACGGCGGAACAATTACAAACAATGTCCTTACCTTCACGGGTGAAAATGCAACCGCAACCTTCGGAAGAAGTGCAACAGTTACTGATGATAAACTTGCAGTTAATTATCTTCTAAAAGAAGATGTTTATAACAAATCAGTTTCTACTCAACGCAACAATATCGCGTTTGAAAACGCAAATGTAACGCTAGGCGTAAAAGATTACTTGAATACAAACTACAAATTCAATAAGAATGCTACGTTGAATATCTCGGACGGAAGTATGGATAATTACAACTTCACTACTTTGATGTCTGATGATAACCTTGCAAATCTCAAATTGGATATTGATTTCCATGCACAGGCAAGAAATAAAGCTGACGGCACAACCGACAGAGAAGCTGATACAATCACGGTTGGCGAAGATTCAAGCGGTACATTCACTATAACAGAATTTAATGTACTCGGTCTTGACCAGAACGATGAAGCTGTTATCCAAATCCTTAAAGGTCAAAACAGCAATATCAAACTCGCTATTGCTGATAACCTTGAATACCTATTCGGAGTTGAAGGTAACCTATTTACGGATTTGAACGGTAAACATTATGATAATGTTCAAAAAGATGCTAACGGTAGAAATATCGTTGTTGTTCAAACATACGATTATGTCGGTAAAAAATCCTTGGAAACAGCAAAAACCGATAATGATGCAGACAGTGTAAGAATATTCAATTCAGGTATTGTTGACACCTTGAAGGCTGTTAACCAATTTAATTCATTGAAATATGTTGCAAGAGAATTTGAATTTGCTGAAAATCCTGTAACTCACAATGAAGATGCTGAATATAACGTAAGAGAAAATCTTGGCACGACTAATAACGGTAAATTCAACGTAAACGGCAGAGCCGGCGGGCATGATGTAATCAATGCTTTAGGCCACGATATCATTGACGGTAAGATAAGTGAGGATGTTGAATCTCGTCACTCATTGTTTGAAGTTTCTAAAACAGGAACAGAATTAACATTGAACAACTTAACAATTAAAAATGCTGTTGTTAACAATGCTACTAAGAATGCATCCGTAATTGATATCACGGCAAGTGACGCTAAAGTTACTTTGAATAACATTACCTTGACTAATAACGAAGGCAATACAATATATAACTTAGGTAATCTGACTTTCAATAACGTAATTGTCAGTGCTCCTACCGATACCGATGCAAACTCTATCCAAAACGTTTCTAAGCTCACAACAACAGGCGTAAACGTTTATAATTCGGCATTTGTAAATGATACAGCAAATGCTGTTATGACAATCAACGGTGAAGATACCTTTAATAATACGGTGACAGGTAGCGGTTCAATCATCGTAAACGGAACCGCAAATATCACCGAAAACTCAGCTATTAAATCAGATATGAAATTGGCGGTTAATAAGACCGTTAATATCAACGGCGGTTCTGTCGTTCTCAACAACGGCGACAGCTGGAGCGGTAGAGTTAACTTGAATGACGGTACGTTAGAATATAATGATTTAACTGCAAACGGCAAAATCTTAGCTACAAAAGGTAACCTGAATATTAAATCAGGTAAATTGACCGCATCAACGGATACAATGGGTACGGATGTTCCTATCGCTGATGATGTTAATGTGACGGTTGAGGGTGACGCTGCAAACAGAGCTAATCAGGCATCGCTTGTACTCCAAGGATATACTGATTTGTATGGCACTCATACCGCTAATCTGACTATGTCTGCGGGTGATACTTGGAACGGTAATATTACTCTTGAATCCGCTAAATTGGTTCTTGAAAACGGGCTTATATTCAACGGTTCAACTGATTATAACTTTAACTCTAATACCCAATTGGGTGCGGATGATAAATCAATCTTGGTTAACAACGGTCTTGAACTCACGTTGTCGGATGATTTCTCAAATGTATTCAACGGCACTTACGAACAAAACGACAGTACCGCTAAATTAACGATTACAAACGATGATACTACCGCAAAAGGCGTTATGTTCGGCGGAGTTAAGAACATAAACGGCGGTGAAGTTTATATCACAACAGGCGAAGACGGTATTAATTACTCAAATATCAATATGGGTAATAACACAAAACTTTATAACTATGCTCATAAGGTTGCGGATGATGAAGTTGCGGTCGGCGGAAATGTAACAAAAGATACCGTTAAATTTGTCGGTTCAAATGCAGAGATAACCTTCAATAACGGTCAAAACGCGTTGAAAGACTTTAATCCTGCAGATAAAAACCAATATGATCCTAACAAAGACAGAATCCTTAATAAAAACGGACTTGTAACTTATAATGTCGATATAATCCAAAACGCAGTTGATACTGCAGGTAATTACTTCGGCGGTAACAAGGCTAAATTTGAAAATGTCAATGTCGTTCTGACAGGCGAGCCTACAGCGGGCGAAGTTTACACAAGAAACGGCAAAGAATATAAAGCAGGCAATATCCATTATGATAACGATGTACAGTATGAATTTAAGAACTCATACATAAGCACCGCTAATAACAGTGCCGATAACTATAACTTCTCTCGTATGAGAATAGCAAACAGCGATAATTCAACCGAAACTGAAAACACCGTAAATTGGATAATGGATGTATGCGTTGATTCGGCTTCTATGGATAGCATTACAATCAATGATACAGACGCAGTCGGCAAAATCGATATTTCGGAAATCAATGTCGTAAGAGCAAACTTGCCTGATGATGCAAGCTTCACTCCGTTTGCATACAGAGTAATAAACGGTGATAACCAATTGCATTTAGGCGTATCAAAAGCTATTGCCGAAAACGGCGGTGTTATGGCAAGAACACTTGAACAACGTGACGCCGAAGGTCAATATAATATTGATGTAGAATATGACGCATATATCGGTAAGATTTTGATTCAGTTGATATATTATGCTGATCCTAACAGCGAAAATTATACAAGAATTTCCGATTACACATCATTTGAAGCTAATCACGCAAACGGTTTATACGTTAGACAAATGTATACGAAAGACTTGTTGAGAGAAGTTTCAACTTATATATCGGCTAAAAACCCTCCTGCAAGCGAACAAAAAGTCAGAAACTTTAACTTCAGAGATGATAATTCAGCTCAAACTTATACGCTGCTTGACAATACAACAGGTTTCTTACGTAACGATTACGGCGATTTAGTAAATAAAGATGATATCGCACAAGGTATAAGCAGAGACTCTGCAAGTACAATCGGTGATACAGAGTATGACAAAGCTTATTATCAGGCTGTTTCTGCAGGTACATTAAACATCAACGGTTTCAATAATGAAAATACAATCATTGATGCATACGGATACGTATTGTGCTACAACAAGGATGTTTATCTTGATAATCAAAGAGTTCAGAGTGCATCTCTGTCCGATTACAAATATCACCACTCTATGTTCGTTTTGAACGATGCAACCAAGTTGAATATTAAAGGTGTTACTATCCAAAACGCATACAGAGGCAATGACGACAAATATACAATAAGTTACAAAGACAGTGACGGAAATGCGTTCTATATCGTTGATCCTGAAGATTCAAGCAAGAGTATCGGTATTGCTCAAGACGGTACGGGCTATTATTACACCGATGTTGACGGCAACAGAAACGATTTAATCCAAACCGGTACTACATACAATATCGTTAAGAGAGTCAGCGGCGGTGATGATGAAACTGTTGCTACCAACGTAGAATTAAAACCTATGGTAAAAGAAGGCTACCAAATCTATGAAGATTACGGCGCAGCTCAAGGCAGAGGTTCTGTAATCGCACAACTCAACGACAAGTCTGATATTTACCTTGAAGACGTTAATATGATAAACAACTCTTCATACGGCAAGGGCGGTGCTGTTTATGCCGTTAAAGGATTTAACATAGCAGCTAAGAACAATGACGTATTGTTCTCGGGTAACAGACAAAATGCAATCAGAGCAAATGCAAACAATATTACAAATAAAGATAATTCGGTATTCGGCGGAACATATAATGACATTTATTTTGAAAATGCCGATTCAACCGAAAACTATATGATGTCCTTAGATGCACTTGACGGCAGAACAATACAGTTGAAAGACGGCATTGAATGGGCAGAAAAAGATAAACAATTAACAATAGAAATCAATAAGAATGTAATAGACAACAATACCGCAACAACAGGTACGGTATTCTTGGGCGGAACATTCGGCAATACTGATGTAAGCTCCGATTATAAATATAATATTGATATTTATGACGGCGGATTCGGTTTCGTTGACGGAACTACAAATGTTCTCAATGCAAACAGATTGACGCTCCATAACGATATTCGTTACTACGTAGATGTTAACTTAGACCAAAATGCGGTAGTTGACGCAAAATCTAACCGTGCCGCAAAACTTACATCCGATACATTGGCTGGCAATGTTGAATTTAACGGCAATTACTTATTGATGGGCTCTGATTCCTTCAAGAATATCGGCAGATTCAATTCAAGATATTCTTCAGTTGTTTTGAGAATAATGGATGTTGAAAACCCTGCATCAGACTTTATCAAACTGATGGATGGTGCTACTGATGTCGGAAACGGTTACTTATCATGGAATGCCGATAATACATTGTATTATGCGAAACTCGGTATAAACGGTACCGTTATTTACGGTGCTTATACAGGCAGAGATGATGACAATTCAGTTATTTATCAGGCTGTACACAGTGCAACCGCGAGAAGAAACAGAAATACAACAACAAGATTGACTGCTAATCAAATGTTGTACGGTATACAAAAAGACAGCAATAACAATATCTCTGATATAGATAATTATTTAACATTAGAAAATAACAACCTGACCATAGACGGCAGAAATTACTCAATCAGAACAAATAATGAGTTAAAAGGTATTGAAGTTTCCAAGAACGGTAATTCACAAACCTTAAATCTCAGAAACATCCGTGCAATGTCAGGATTTAACGGTGCTGTTATAAATAACGGCGGAAGAGTTACCGCATCAAGCGTAAACTTCACTAATAACGAATCCGATACAACCGGTGCCGTAGCAAGAAACGAACGCGGTACATTAAGCATTACGGGCGCAAGAAGAAGTTATGCAAACGTAACAAATAACCACGCTAACGAAAAAGGCGGTGTTGTATATAACGCAGGAACATTCACAACCAATTATGTAAACTATGGTCGTGAAGCAAGCTCAAGCACATCTTATGCAAACACATCAAAAGACGGCGGTGTTATTTATAATACAAGCGAGGGCAGAGCTACAATTAATAATTCAAGGTTTGTCCAAAATTCCGCAACTGATAAAGGCGGCGCAATCTATAACCAAGGTATCTTAGCAATCAATGCGGGTACCGTATATTCAGGCAATACAGCTCAACAGGGCGGTGCAATCTATAACGAGGTTGTCGGTAACGTAACATCAACAATCAACGTTACAAGAGCAACATTTGATTCTAACGTAGCATCTTCTGATGATACGGCATTAGGCGGTGCAATTTATTCAGAAAGATATATTAACGATAACAGATCTACATATCGTAAGAATAAAGCAACCTCTGATGCTGTAGATGATAAGAACCATAAGAAAGCTAACGGCGGTGCATTATACTTAAAGACTGCATCCGGCACGGGCAGAAATGACTTGAACAGATTTACTTCAACAGGCTTCTACGGTAACAGCGCAGACGGAATGGGCGGTGCCGTATATGTAACATCAAGTGCTGCAGACAGTGCTTTGACCTCGGTTACATTCAACAAGGTTGCATTCGGTTCAACGAATAACGCTAACCCGGGTAACTCTGCATTCAGCGGTGGTGCTGTTTACAACAACCTCGGTAACCTGACATTTACAAGTTCTAACTTCTATATGAACTCTGCTCACGATGCGGGCGGTGCATTGTATAACACTGCTAACGGCAGAATTACATTGAACAGAGGCAACTTCGGTAACTATGCAAGAAGCAGAGTCTCTGCAGGTAACACTGCTACCTACGGTGGTGCTATTTATAACGAAGGTGTATTGACTTCAACCCGTAACTCCTTCTTTGGTAACTCCGCAGCACAGGGTGGTGCTTTGTATTCAGCTAAAAACTCCGCTTTGACAATAAACAACGCAACCTTCAGAAGCAACGGCGTTGCTGCAAAGGTTGATGATAACAATAATACGATTGAGGCTAAAGGTGGCGCAATCTACAATAACGCAGATTTAACGGATAACAGATTAACTTATATTGGCAACTATGCAACCGATGGTTTCGGCGGTGCTGTTTATAACGATGAAAACGGTCATATCGTAACGGTTAACAGATCAAGCTTTACAGGTAACTATGCACAATACGGTAACGCTATATATAACAACGGTTCAATCACCGATATTATATCCGCTACATTCAGAAATAACCAAAACAGAGCATCTTCAAGCGCAGGCGGTGCAATCTACAATAACAGCTTTATAACTAATATTACAGGCTCAACATTCACTAATAACAGAGCTGCAGAGGGCGGTGCAATCTATAACTCTGCATCGGGTAATATTACTAATATCAACAGAGTTACAATCGGTAATTCAAGAAGAAATAACTATAATAACATCGCAAGAAACGGTGCTGCAATCTATAACGCAGGTAAGATTGACAGCATAACCGCATCGACATTGTCAAGAAACTATGCCGAAAACGGTGCGGGCGGTGCAATCTATAATACAGGTAACATCTACAGTATCAGCGGTACGGCAATGTCATATGAACGTGCCGTAAACGGTGGTGCTATCTATAACACAGGTATCATAAGCACTATAGACAGAACTTCATCAATGAACAGCAACACCGTAACAGGCAGCGGTGGTGCTATCTACAACGACGGTGTAATGGATGATGCAGGAAATGTTACTACAGGCTCGATTACTCTTGTCGGCTCAACCTTGGCAAACAACAGTGCTGCTAACGGCGCAGGCGGTGCTATCTATAATGGTGCATACGGTGTAATTAACTTTAAGGCAACCGAAGACGGAAGATATGCTCCTACCTTGAGATCTAACAGAGCAACCGAGGGCGGTGCAATCTACAACAAGGGCGAAATGCACTTAGATGCCGCAAACTTCAACTCGAACAGAGCAACCTCTAAGACATCAGGCGGTGGTGCTATCTTCAACAACAGCGATAAGATATCAATTGCAAGTACATCAGTATTTATTTCTAACAACGCCGCAAACGGTGGTGCTATCTATAACGAAAGCGGAACATTACAACTTGAAAATGATACATTCGGTAACTTAAGAAACAACAGATATGCAAACAGAGCTACTCAAGACGGTGGTGCTATCTACAACAAGGGCGCAATCCTTATTTCTAATTCAATCCTTTCAAGAAACAGCGCAGGTAATAACGGTGGTTTAATCTGGGCAGGTGAGGGCTCTGTTACTAATTTGGATAATGAAACTGTATCTTACAACACTGCAGGAAACTTCGGTGGCGCTGTTTATACAAACGGAACATTGTTACTCGGTAAGATTTACGACACGGCAACAGGCGACTCTTCCGTTTCCGGTGATATAATCACATTTACAAGCAACTCTGCAAAAGCAGGCGGTGCTATTTACGCAAACTCTTCCGCTAAACTTGATATTAATAATGCAGAATTTACATCAAACAGAGCAACTAAATCCGATGGTGGTGCAATTGCTCTACTTGGTGATGAAAACTCCGAACAAAGTATTATCGACAATTCAAGATTTGAAAATAACACTGCACTTTCAAGAGATGCAAAGGGTGGCGCAATCTATAACGCAGGTAATTTGTTAGTCCAAAACACAGACTTTATGAATAACTTTGCATACTACGGCGGTAATATCTATAACGAAGGTATTTTGACTCTCGGCGATAACGTAACCTTCAATTTTGTAGCTCCTAGAGGAGGTAAAGTTACATACACAAGCCGTGGCGGTGCAATCTACAATAACGGTGAATTGCACTTGGCAGGATCATCAGATTTGACATTCAGCGATATCAGAACTACTCAACAGGGCGGTGTAATATACAACGATGTCAAAGGTAAAGTTGTTCGTGATGAAGATAAGAATGCTCACTTGACATTTGATAATAACAGAACAAACGGTGATGGTGGTGCTATCTACAACGCAGGTGAATTTGACCTTGATAATTCAACCTTTAATAATAACACGGCTGAAAACGGCGGTGCTATCTATAATGCCGATAGCGGTACAATTGCAATAAATAATACCGTAACCTTCGGTGGTAACAGTGCAACACTTGATGGCGGTACTATCTACAACAGAGGAAAATTGTCCGTCGCAGGTCAATCTCAAGATAACAGAGTAGTATTCTCTAACAGTGCCGCACAACGTGGTGGTGCAATCAGTAACAGCTACGGCGGAAACCGCAACAATACAAAAGAAATCGTCTTGGATGTAAATAACGCAAGATTTGAATATAACACTGCAAGAAGTGTAAGAAAAGAAAGAGCATCATATGGTGGTGCTATCTATCTCGATGGCAACTTGGCAGACAGCAGAATAACAAATACCGAATTTTATCAAAACAGCTCTGTCGGGAACAGAAAATCTAATGCCGGCGGTGGCGGTGGTGCTATCTATGTAAACAATGCCTCTATGACATTGAGTTCATCATCATTCACCGAAAATGAAACAGGCATTGACGGCGGTGCAATATATTATGCAGGCGGTACAATCGCAGGCAGTCCTGAATTGACTATCAATAATGTTCAATTCACTTCTAACCACGCCGATAAAACAGGTGGTGCTATCTATAACAGCGGTAAAATATCTTCTGCAAGTGCTAATAATATATTCACTAATAACTACGCATCAAAAGGTGGTGCCGTATACAACAACGGAATATTCAATTCAACCTCTAACACGTATACAGGTAACTATTCCGCAACAGTCAGCGACCGTAACGGTACACAATTCCTGAACGGTAACGAAGGCGGTGCAATCTACAACAAAGGCACACTCCTCTCAACAGGTGATACATTCACGGGAAACAGTGCATACAATGGTGGTGCTATTTATACTTCAGGCGGAAGCATACCGACAGATGCTACTGAAAAATCACGTTATAACAGTACAAACGTAATCAAAAATGCAACTATATCAGGTAACACTGCATATAACGTTGGTGGCGGTATCTATGTTGCCGACAGAGGCAGATTAACAATTGAAGATTCTAATATAACAGGCAACACATCTCAATATGACGGCGGCGGTATCTACGTCGGACAAAATGCATACTTGAGACTTATCGACACAAGTGTTTACGGCAACATTGCAACAAGCGGTAACGGTGGCGGTATCTCCGTAGCCAGAAACAGTATCGTTGATGTTATCGCAACAAAAGGTTCTGTAAGTATTTCAGGAAATACAAGTAACGGTACAAATACAAGTGATATTGAGTTAGCTTCAAATGCTACATTGAACTTGAAAACATACAATACGGCAGAAATTATTATCGGATATATTACGCACTATGAAGGCAGTAACAATTATGACAGACCAAATGTTAACATAGACGGTAATATTACTATAGCTAACGAAGCTCAATTGAACGGTATGAATATAACCGTTAACAGAGGTACAACACTTAACTTGTTGAATGAATCTTCAATGAGCGGTGCTAAGATGAACTTAGGCAGCGGTCTTACAACTATTAGTACCGCAAACGGCAGAATTGGTACAATGAAACTTAAAGGCTTGAGCTATGCTCCTGGTGCAACTTCTAACGTAACAATTGATGCCGATCTTAAGACGAAAGAAACAGATAAGATAACGGCAGAAACTACCGAAGGTAACGGTACCTTGAACGTATCCAAGGTTAACCTGATATCTGATAGCAAGAACCCTGTTAACTTGACCGTAGCGGATGAAGAATCAGCAATCAATAAGGTTTCTGCAAGAACTGCTGAAAGTAAACGTGCAACATATAT
>DLEF01000027.1 GCA_002481545.1 Cyanobacteria bacterium UBA7753
AATAGACAGATGTCGGATTAGTAAATCCGACCTACAATCACTGTTAAAAAATGTAGGTCGGCATTACTATGCCGACAAAAATATTAAATATTGACAGATATTTGCTGATTTTGGTAAATCAGATATCCTGTTAGTGCTAAATTAGTAGCACGAAATACGTAATTAAAAATAATGTGATAATTCTAAACTAATGTAAACTTTTGTAAAATTTTTCTGTTTTTTTTTCGGTTTTTCAATAAATTTTTATGAAAATTAATAAATTTTTTGTGCTCAATATGTAAAATTTTGTAAAAATTAAAAAGACAAATCTAAAAGTTTTTCATGAAATGTAAAAAAATGTAAAATTTTTATAAAATCTTGTAAAAATTTACATATCATGCCTGTAAAACATGTTCGGTTCATGATAAAATGTTGCTCAAAGACGTGTGATTACTGCATTATGGTTAGTGTAAACAAATGTAAATATTCATGTAAAATAATAGCAAAAATCAGCTTGTTATAGTCTTTATATATATGTAAGTTAAGTTAATGCATGCAGTTCGGAGTTAAGGAAAATATGGCAATTAGTGTTTCAAACAATATCAATGCAACCACAGCAACACCCGTTGCAAACAAGAAACATAACCCTGAATTAAAAGAAGAGTGCACAGTAAAGCCGAACAATTTAAAAAATAATCTTATGTCCGCTTATCAAAAAACAACGAGTGCTTTCACGGAATATCCGGCTAAAGGGTTGAAGGGTAGTAAAAAATCTAATTTTTATGAATTTTTGGCAATGGGTACTGTTCCTTATTTAGTAGGCAGTGCAATGTTTATGGCTGTATTCAACGGTGTAAGTCACTTATTCAGCAACGATACCGCAAAGGTTGCTAAATCAATGGGACGTAAAATGGCATTAGGCGTTGCATTCTACGGAATAGCAAAAAGCTTATCCAAAAAGTTAATCTCTACTCCTGTTAAGATGGCAACAGGTATTGATACTGAAATGGGTTATGAAAGACACGTTTACTCAAAAGAAGATAATAGTATAAACGAATACGAACAACACAAAGTAATGGAAAGCCATGATTTCCCTAGATACGATATGTTATACGGTGAAAATCTTTCCAAACTCCCTAAATACGCTAAAAAAGGTGAAGTATTACCTCACAACTATTTATATGACAAAATCGCTAAGAAAAACGGTTTAGGCGAAAACTTACCATCCTCTGATACAGATGTAAAACCTATCATCAAGGATGTTATTTCTCGTTCTAACACTGCAAAGAGCATATCATCTTATTTATGGGCAGCAGTTGGTGTTATCCTTGCTGTTCAACAACCTTGGAATAACTTCTTCAGAGCAACGGAAAAAGTTAATTGGACTAAATATAAACCTTCAAGAGAAGGCTTGAACATCGTAGAACGCACAGCAGGCAAAGCTGTTAACACAGCTAAGAACCTCGGCAGAATCACCAAGAGTTTCGGAAGAAGCTTTGTAAATGCTTCCAAAGAATTGGTTAAAGGCCCTGAAGGTGCTAAAGGATGGACAAAGCATGCAGGGAAAGCAATCGTCGGATTGGCTGCATTATCTTCAATTGTCGGAGCATGGAATACTATCCACGGTGCTAAAACAGCCGTTGGTCAAGATAAAAATGTATTTAAGAAACAAGAAAAGATTACGGTACAATAGTTATGACAAACTTAATTAACAATTATTTAAACAATCCAAGAAATTATGTTCAAACTCAAAGACAGAACAACGCTCCTGCTTCTAAAGGCGCAGCATCAACTGTCAGTACTGTAATGAACTCCTTAGATACCGACAAATTGGTAAAACCGTTGGACGGTAAAGGTCATTTGGTTAACGGCAGCCTTATCAATATGCCGAAAGAAATGGTAAGAGATACCGTATACACTACCAAAGCTTTGGCAGACGGTGCTAGAGGAAAAGCTAACGACCACCAATTAGGTAAACTTAATGACTTAGGTTTGAAATTGGGTGGTGTTGCTATCGCTACTTATTTGATGACTAAAAAATCTACTCCAAAAACAAAAGCAATGGAATTTATCGGATTTGGTGCATTCCTCGCATCAATGGCATTATGGCCAAAAGTTGCATTGGAAATCCCCGCAAGACTTATCCACGGTTTCAATTTCAGAAAACAATATATCGATGAACAAGGCAGAAAGAAATATGTTTCTCAAGATCCTAACTACATCCCGTTTGATTTGTACAAAGGTGACAAAAAGAGCGAAGACTTGGATGTAATCGGTGACAGAGCAGGTATCAGAAGAGACATCCCTAACAGACACGAAGCTGTTAAAGAACATATGAGAAAAGTATCTGTTCAAAACAATACTTTATGGATGTTGACAGCAGGTATCGCAACTCCTCTTATGACAGCTTTAGCTTGCAACAAGGCTGAAGGTCTTTTGACCGATCCTCTTGAAAAGAGAGGCAACAAAAAAGCTAACGCAGATATCGATCAAATCGTAGATTATACAGGTGCATCATATAAGAGAATTAAAGAAGATGGTTCTTTAGACGATGTAAAAGCTGAAGAAATGAGTGCTGATAAAAAAGCAGCATTCGAAAAAAATGTTTTACATATAAATGAATCTGCTCCTACTCAAACAGAAACTTTAGTTAACAAATTAAAAGGTAAAGTTATCACATCAGAAGATGTTAATAAATTGGCTGACACATTGGCAGACGGTTTTGATGCAGAAGTTCAGGATGCTGCTAAAGATGATATTAATAACTTGATTGCAAGAGACAGATATATCACTAACAGCGCATCAGCTGACAAATTGGCAAAATCAATTCATAATGTTATCAAAGCAAGCGATGCTGATTTAGCAGGAAAAATGACAGAAGAAAAAATCGGCAAGGCTGTTTCCGAAGGTATCCTCAGAGGTGCTGTAAAAGATATGATGACAAATGTTGCTGATACTGTTCTTGCTAAAGAAGCAAACGCAGCTAACTTCAACCACGGTTTTATTGCAGACAACCTTAGATCAAAAAATGATATCAACGGTTTCAACTTCTTCGATGTCGCTCCGGGAACGGAAAATATGACTCCGGAAGAAAGATTGGCTCATAACATTAAATCTATCGTATTGAAAGTCAACAATTCTAATCCTCAAGAAGACTTCATTTCCGGTATGTCAGCATTAGAACAAAATAACAAAACTGCATATGATAAAGTTTACGGAGCATTAGAACAAAAATCAAAAGAAATCGCTCATGACTTCTATCAAGGTAACATCGGTTTGACAGGCGGAAGAGAAAATTTCGTAAGAGAATCTGTTTCTAAATTATATAAACAAGAAGCTCCTAAAGATATGGCTCATAAGAAAATGTTTACTCAAATCGGCAGAATCTTATCAGACGATGCAAAAGACAGCAAGGGTTATATCCTTTCCGAAGATGCAGCAAAAACTATCACGAACGCTGCAAAAGAAATGAGAAAATATAATGCGGTTGACAAAGTTTTAAATGACGCTGCTCACTTCAAAGTTGAAAAAGCTAACGAAACTATCATAGCTAACAGCTGGGATGCAGTTTCTAAGATGTTCGTAAAAGAATTAGGACTTACCGATAAAGAAATCAGTTTGGCAAGCAAGAACAAAGATTACTCTAACAAATTATTATCAAAGAAATTAGAAGCTGTTTGCTCAAACGAAGAATCTTATAACAACTTCATCACAAAACTCGCTACAAAAATGGCTGAGTTGGATGAAAAATTAGATACTCCAAACAACGGTTCAAATGACTGTATGATGAGCAAGTTGGAAGGCGGTATCGGTGCTAACTGCGACAGAGCAGCTACCGAACTCGGTAACAACGGAATGAATAACTTGGCAAGAAAGATGAATGGCGGAGCCGGTTCACTCAAAAATGCTAAAATCGAAAGAATCAATTCAAGAATAAACGGTGTTCGCAGCTCTTATGCAAGATTGATTCAAACTGCTGAATTCTTCCACAGAGCTGACGCTTATACTAAGGCTGTTAACCAACCGGGATTTGATATGAAAAAAGCAGTTACTGACTATGGTTTTACAAAAAATGCAGATACAAATAAAAAGTTGATTGAAGACGGTAAAAAGTTATTACTTAATGCTCACACTTCCGAATATTATAACAAGATGGGATTAGGAAATAACAGAAATTATTATCAACAATTGATGATTTCTATCTTCAGACCTACTCCAACAGGTAATTATGGGGATGATTGGGCTGAAACTTCCAGAAAAACTTTCGGAAAACTTGATGAAATTAAAATCAATGGTGAAGCTCCTCGCAGAGTCGGCGAAGGCAGAAAAGGTTTAGGTCTTAAACTTAAAAACCAAATGAACGAATTGTATAACAATTTAGGTACAATCTTTAGAGATATCAAAAAAGGTACAAATAATTCTAAAGAAAATAACGATTACTCAATGATTGAAAAGATTATGGTAAAAGGTGACTGCCTGCGTGATGCACATGATGCTCCAAAAGCAAATGACGTATTTGACTTGTTAGGTAAAACAACAAATGACTTCTTCCATGATACAATAAAACAGGTATCTAATTCTAAGAAATGGATGAAGACTTTCGCTCCTATCCTCGGCGGTACATTCCTCGCTACGGTAGCTGCACAATTCTTCTTCGGTAAGAAAGATCCTGACATCAAGGCTTAATAAATAAAGGGTGAAAATATGACAGATATAGGGAATATCGGATTACATAAGAATTTAATCGACATACAGGTTGATAAAGTAAACGGCAAAAATAACAAACCGCAAGCACAGCCTGCAAGTGTCAATACAGACAGAACATCATCTGATTTGATAAACAAATATCTTGATAATCAAGCTCAGATTAATAAACCGTCAGTTACTCAAACAGCTGCAATAGACGGCAAATCGAGCGCACCTGTCAATTACCGTAACAATTTGAGAGATATGTTCCGTAATAACGAGGCGGTTATCTTAGCTATGGTTCCTCGTAACTTCACCGCAGAAGATAAAAACGGTGATGAACTCATCGAAACAAACCAAGGTGAAAAACCCGGAACATTCTTGAGTGCAATAAAGAGACTTGATGAAGTTAAAGCAGAAGGGTTCAACACCTTCCACATTCTGCCTATTCATCCGCCGGGAAAAACTCACGCAATGGGTACCGCAGGTTCTTTGTATGCACCTGAAAAATATATAGAAGACGACGGACAAATCGCTATCGATCCTACATTGGTTGATCCTAACGATCCTCGTACTCCTCAACAACAGATGAAAGCATTTATTGATGAATGTCATAAACGTGATATCAAGGTTATGTTAGACTTGCCAAGTTGTGCATCAGTTGATATGTTCAACGCACATCCTGAACTTATGGCAATCGACAAGAACGGTAACCCTGAAACTCCGGAAGGATGGCAGGATATCAGAATGTTCAATCCTTGGAAGGATAAATCAAAACGTGAATTAAATCCTGCATTGTTGGATATGCATATGAAATACGTTGATTCTTGTATCGATTTAGGAATTGACGGTATCAGATCCGATGTTGCCCGTGCGAAACCTACAGAATTTTGGGATATTTTAATCAATCATGCTCGTCAAAGAGATCCTGAATTTGCAATGTTAGGTGAATCATATACTTATGAAACCGCATCACCGCAGGCTAATATGCCTTACGACAGACCGGAAGACTCACTCAGAGCAGGTTTTGATGCAATTTACGGTCAGCACCATATCTTCCACGAATTAAACAATGCGAAGGGTGCTACAAACTATATCACCGAAATGTTGGATATGTCAGACAGATTGCCTGCAGGTAAGACTCTTATCGGTTCGTTCATGACTCACGATGATGAAACATTGATGAACCACGGCGGTCCTGATTTCTGTGATTTGGTATCTATCGTACAATCTACAATCCCTATGTGTAACCCTTATGTATTGGATGGTTTCCAATCAGGCGATACATACAAATACGGTTACTCAGGCAAGGATGCGAAAGATTACAATATCAAGTCTGAAACTGATAATACAGAGTTAGAAACTCACCCGTATAAGATGGATATTTTCAACCTGACAAGAAAACCTGGCGGAGAACATCCTGAAATCGGTAAAGTTATGACTTCTGCTTTCAAGATGAGAAGTGATCCTAAGTATAACGATATTATCACTAAGGGTGATTTCATCGAATTGAAGAAAGGCAAAGACAAAGACGATCAGGTTTGGGCTTACGCAAGACACCTGAACGGCAAGACATTGTTGGTTGTCGCTAACATGAACAAGAACAGAAATTCATCTGCTGTTGTTAAGATACCTACTTTGAAAGGTACGCAGGAACTCAACAACCTTGTTGACAACTACGGTAAACCAAGTAAATTCCAAGTAGAAGACGGCGAAATCAGAATGGAACTCGGACCTTCAAGAGCTCATGTTTTTGAAATTGACACTCCTGATATTGAAAAATATTTGGATCCTGAACAAATTCACAAACAGAACTTCACTAATCCGAACCCAAACCCTGAACCACAGGGAACTAAAAAGAAATAATCAAGCAAACATTAGATAAACAAAAAATGACCGCTTGAAAAACGGTCATTTTTTTGTTTATAATAAAGCTATCAAGCAACTAAATTATCGGGTGTGTGAAAAATGAAAATATCTGGCATTCAATCAAATGTAATCAACTACAACATAAAAGGGAAATCTAAAAAAAGTAAAAGTCCTTCTTTCAAGGGCGCAATCACTGATCCTGTATATGGTGATGCGTGGGCGTCAATGTATTCATATGACAAACTAAAACGAGAGTCTTCTAAGTATCCGAAGGATGTTAAATACAGAGAATCTCTTTTAGCTAATCTCGGAATATCACCGAAAGATCAACATATGATTAGACCGATAATAGGACCGCAGGAGATTAAAGAGGTCATAAAAGGATATAATGATAAACCTCAAGCCTATTCCAAGGGCGAAACTTGGGAAAACGTAAACAACCATACAATGAGAGCCAATATTCATATGCACACTCAAGCTTCCGACGGAGCTTTGACAATCGGGGATTTGTTGGATAAGAGTGCGGAATATGCAAACAAAGTTAAATCGGATTTTCCGAACGAGGCAGAACCGTTTGTTGTAGCTATTACAGACCATGATACAACGGAGAGTGCAACCGGGGCCGTAAAAATTATCCATGAAAAACCGCTCAAATACCAAAATTTGAGAGTTATTCTGGGTTCCGAGTTGACATCGTTTAATAATGTAGCGACGGATTTGGTTCATACTCCTATCAATACTCATGTTTTGGCATACGGTATTGATCCGAACGAAAAAGATTTTAAAGGTTTTATTGATTCCAATAAACAGAGAAAACAGGTTATTGAAGAAAAAATGACCGATACCGCGAACAAGGTTTATGCGGATATGTTCCATAAAGATAATTTCTTCTCTGTAGGTGAGGCTAAAAAACAGTATTTGCCTATCCAAAAGAATATATTAGGAATATTCAACGGTATGGATAACTATTTCAAGAACAAAATCGCCGTTGAACATGTAATTTTGAAAAATCCTGATATTAAATCGAAACTTGAAGAACGCAATCTTCCGACTGATACGGAAGGGTTTATGGATAAGATGAGCGAGTTCCATAAAACTTTTGACAGAAACTGTAAAATTTTACCACCGAAGAAAACCTTGCCTGAGTTTGTCTCCGTTTGTACGGATATTCCTCAAGAGGATGTTTTAAATATTTTGAATGAAGGATTGAAAAGCAAGGAAGTAACGGCTTTGAATAAGGCGTTGGATAAGAGTACCGCAGAATACAGAATTACTCTAAATCCTAAACATCCGTTTATGCCTACGTTCAGCACCTTATACGAAGGTTTGGAAAGCCAGCCCGATGCTATGCTCGGAGTCGCTCATCCGATAGATTACACAAAGGCTGTGACCGAAGAAGATAAGAAGTTTAAAGTCCTGACGGATTTATATACCAAGTTCAAAAAAGAATGCAAAGAAAAAGCCACTTTTACGGAGGCTTATTATCAAAGCTATAAGCCGGGAAGAAAAGAGTTTAATGCAGAGCCTAAAACTCAAAAATTCCTTGATGCCGTAAGCAAAACATTCGGGCTTATAAAGACAGGCAGTGCCGACACTCACGGATTAAATGTTTTTGTAAGATAAATATAATGCGTAATTTGTAATGCGTAATTCGTAACGAAAGGCAGTAAGATACTAGGGCACTAGGGCACTAAGAGACGGCTCCGCCGATGAGATAACTTTGCAAATCGTACGTTTTGTACCACGACTTGAGGACTACGTGGGGAGCGATTTGTAATGGGTAATGTGTAATTAGTCAGAGTAGGGTGCGGTCACTACCGTACCAACGCTATTTGAATATTTTTAACATACCTGTTTTTCCTACCCTACGCACTTGAAATAATGCGTAATGCGTAATTAAGAATTTAGTTAATAGATTGAAGTCTGTCCTATTTTGATACTACGCTGGCTGTTTTGATGCAATCGAAAACGGTTTGCGCATAGATATCGTGTTTGCCGTAGAATATATGGCTTGCACCTTCTACCTCTATCACCTGATTTTTTTCAGGATGACTTGTCCATTGGTTCAGTTGTTCCATAAATGCTTTCGGCTTTCTGCCCGTCATAGAATCTTTTGAACCTATGATGAAACTCCCCGCAGGTTTTATGTTATGCAGTGATTGGGTTTCCCCTTGCCCGCTTATTACAGGGCAGTTTTTGAGATTTTCTGCGTTATGAAACCCCATTACGGCGTTTGCTGTCATCGGTGAGAACCCGCCGAACATAAACGGCAGAATATCATCTCCTCTGCCCTCTTTAATCCACTGTTTTGTCATCTCCGTACATTTATCAATGTTCGGCATAACACGCCACCAGTGCATAATATCAATAGGGCAAGAAACTATAAAGTAGTCTACATAATCGTCTTTAGTGTTGCCTAAATAGTTTATAATTTTGTTTGAGCCGAGGGAGTGTCCGCCAAGGATTATGTGTTTAAATCCCATTTCTTTTGCTTTGAGAACCCATGTTTCGACATCCTCGTATACTACAGAAAAATCGTCGTTAAAAACGCCCGCGTGTCTTTGTTTCTTGATTGACCAATCCGTATAGGCAAAACAGGAAAAAGAGTCGCTGGCATGACCGATTATCACGGTTATACCGTTTTTGTTCAAGAGCTTTCCTGTCGCGTCCAACAAGTCATTTTGGAAGACGTTAGAGCAAATCCCCGTCATCATTACAAGTACGGTATCGTTTGTATCGTCGCCGTATATTGCTCCTCTGAGTTCCAACCCTCTTTTTGTTACCGCTTTTATTATGTCCATAACCGTAGTCCCCTTTTGTCATTTAAAATCAAGTTTTGTCAGGTGATAAATATATATTTACCCCTTACCCCTATACCTTGGAATAGTGGATATTGCTGATTTTCCATTCACCGTTTCTCATTATGAGAAACTGGGTTTCTCTGCCTTCGTGATGAATTTTTTCGCCTGTTTCATTTTCAGTTGCGTAAAAATCCCAGCTAAACTCCAAAAATGTCGTATCTTTAAAGACTTTGGCTTTTAAATCTTTCAGTCTTAAATCACGATTGGAAAATTTCCCGCCCATGGTTTCTATATAGAAATGTTTTTTTATTTCTTCAAACGAGTGTTCATATCCTCTCGGATGAATAAAAGATACCTCGCCTTCGTTATCCCAAAAACTTCTTGCAAGCTCCGTATCGCAATCGTTTACGGATTTTACATAATTATTTAAAAGTGCTTTAATTTTATCCATATAATACCCTTTTGTAATCTTTTAAATTGAGTGATATACCTATTTATGCCTTTAATAGGTGTTTAGATTTCATTTTATCTACGGCAAGGTCTAAGAAATAGCTTGCGAGACTGTTGTGCAAAACTTCTTCTTTTGCTGTTTTTATATCAAACCAGTGGGCGGAATCGACTTCGCTGTTGAGAGAGAAGTTTTCATCTTCTACTCTTACAATAAAGTTACAAAGTAATGAATTTGATTTTTCAAAATACTTGCTATCATTGAATTTGTAGTCGTGGAGAGTCAGTTTTACTTCTTCGTGCAACTCTCTTTTTAGTGCCTCTCCGAGGTTTTCGCCCTTTGATACATAGCCCGCAACAAGTATATTTGCATCACGGTGATACTGTTTTATGAGGAGTATTTTTGAGCATTCTTTGTTGAACACAACCATGCTGACCGCAATATTAAACATCGGGAACCTGTATTCCTTGCACTTTTCGCAGTATGGAATCATCCCTTCAAACTCTTTGCAGTTATAACATTCTTTTAAAACAAGTTTTGTTCCGCACTCATAACAATATTTCATAATAAAATTTTAGCATAAATGTCTCTAATATTACCATTTTATTACAAATAACATGCCAATCTATTGACAAAAATCAAACGTTTGTTTTATAATTTAAATCGTCAATGAGGTATTGTGATGCAAAAAAATAAAAAAGAAGAAAAAGAAAAATCAAAAGAGCGCATTCTTAAATCAGCAACTAAACTTTTTGCCTGCAAAGGCTATAACGGAGTCGGAATCCGTGAAATATGCAAAGACGCCAATGCCAATATTTGTATGGTTTCGTACTTCTGGGGCGGAAAAGAAGGACTGTACAAAGGTATTATTGAGAATTTATCCGATTGGCAAATGGAATATATAAAACAGTTCGTAGATGTTAGTATTGAGCCATCTGATTTGCCAAAAGATGAACAAATTAAACTGTTATGCGAAATAACCGATAATTTTGTTGAAGCCTTATATGGCGGTTATATTTCGGATGATTTATTCAGATTTTTATTAAGAGCGCAGCAAAGCCATAATATTCAATTATCAGCAACTGCTATTGTTTATATGAGAAAGCTGATTGCAGCTGTCTTTGACAAAGACATTGACGATAAAGATATTATTTTTAAGACTGTTTTCATCATCTCTCAGATAAATTCACCGAAGGTTCTCCCTGCGTTTTCATTAGACCTTTTGAAACAAAAGTCGTTTACTCAAGATGATAAAGAAATAATCAAAAAAAATGTAAGACTGTATATAGATACTCTTATTAAGGAGGGTAAATAAATGAAAAAGTTTGTCTTATTTGCCGTAACTTTAATATTTTTAGCACCGATGTCGTTTGCTGTCGATAAAAACGTTTTGAATGTTGATTTCTTTGGCAGATTTAATGATCCTTATTTGTGCGATTATGTGAATGAGGCAATTACAAATAACCATACCGCAAAACAAGCGACTACAAGAGTTGAGGAGTACAGACAGCGTGTAAAAATGCAGTTTGCAAACGAACTTCCGAGTATCGGTGTATCAGCAAACTATTTAGGTATAAGTGTTCCGAAGTTTAATCCGAATTACGAACTGGAAAAGAATGCTTTTGTTCTGCCATTTATGGTAAATTATGAGGCGGATTTCTTACTCAAGAACAGAGACAAAACCAAAAGTTCCAAGAAAACCTATGAGATGAGCCAGCTTGATGAAATATCGGCTTATTTGGCTCTCACAAGTGATGTAGCAACCGTTTACACAAACATATTGCAGTATGACAAACTTATAGAAGAACAAACGAAAATCGTAAATAATTATAAGCAAATATGCAAACACGACAACAGAAAATTCTCTCGCGGTGTTGTCAGCACTACGGAAATAAACAATTCCGACAGTAATTTGGAAAGTTCTACGATAGAACTTGAAAAACTCATAAAACAAAGAGAAGTTTTATTGATGGATTTTTCCGTATTGTTGGGCAGAGGCTCAAACCTTAGCGAGAGCGGAAGAGCCGAACTAAATAAAGAAATAAAAAGAGGAACATTAGACAACTTTGAATATAAACTAACCATCCCAAATGAAATTTCCTCGGATGTAATATACTCAAGACCTGATGTAAAAAGGGCGGAATTAGCGCTTGAAAAAGCAAAAATTGATATCCGTGTGGCGCGGAAAGAATTTTTGCCAAGCTTTAATATAACAGGGCTTTGGGCGTTCAATACTATTGCTCCGGGGAACTTTTTCTCGTGGGATTCTTCTCTTGCGGCTTTGCTTGCGGGCGCAACACAGGATATATTCACGGGCGGAAGAAAAGTTGCAAATTTGAAATATCAAAAAGCAAGGTATCAGGAACTGTTTGAAGACTATAAACAAACGGATTTGGAGGCAGTAAAAGAAGTAAATACTTCACTTTGTATAATCAAACACGACCAATCCGTAGAAAATGAAACTAAAGCAAAATTAAATCTTGAAAAGAAGAATTTGAGAAATGTTGATAAAAAGTTCAATCGCGGAGTTGTTTCAAAGACGCAAAAGTTAAACGAAGAAAACACCTGTATTTCAAGAGACATTGACTTAACAAAAGCAAAAACTCAAAGATTGGTAAATTACTATACACTCTATAAAGCCGTAGGAGGTAAATTATAATGAATAAAAAAATAATCGCAATAATATTATTTTTGGTTGTTGCAGTTGCAGGGTTATATATTTTCACTCATAAGAAAAGTGATCCGAATAAACTGACATTGTACGGAAACATTGAAATAAGACAGGTTGATTTGAGTTTTCAGGTTGGCGGAAAAATTGCCCAAATGTTCAAGGAAGAAGGCGATACCGTACATAAAGGCGAACTCGTTGCTATTTTAGATAATCGTGATTACAAATCAGATTACGAAAAGGCTGATGCCAATGTCGCAACAACGCAAGCTCTGAAAGCCGATGCGGAGGATAAATTCACAAGAAACGCACCTCTCGTTAGTGACGATACAATTTCAAAACAAGATTATAAAACACTTTTGAACACGAAAAAAAAATCCGCTGCGGATTATAAAGCAGCCGTAGCTCAAAGAAAATATGCAAAGAACCAACTGGGCTACACAAAACTCTATGCACCTGATGAAGGAATAATAATGGTGAGAGTACAAGAGCCGGGGGCAACGGTTGCAAAAGGTCAGTCCGTTTATACAATGGCAAAAACAAAACCGGTATGGGTCAGAGCCTATGTAAACGAAACCGATTTAGGTAATATTAAATACGGTCAGGAAGTAAAGGTTTACACGGATACGGTAAACCCTGCAACGGGCGAAAAACGTGAATATAAAGGACAGATAGGATATATCTCCCCTGTTGCGGAATTTACGCCTAAAACGGTTCAATCCACCGACACAAGAACAAACCTTGTATATCGTATAAGGGTTTATATCTATGATATAGACGAATACTTGAGACAAGGAATGCCTGTAACCATTAGTGTTGATTTGAACACAAAAGGCGCAAGAACAAAGAAATAATGTGGTTGGTGCGGTGGTGACCGCACCCTACTTTTTAAATTTTATTGTTTGGCTGAAAGCCCAATCTACATATAAACATAAATAAAGACTTAAATCGTTAAGGTAGGGTGCGGTCACCACCGCACCAACATAAAACTAAAAACGTAATAATAAAAATGGAAAATAACACCGTAACAATCAAAAATTTAACCAAAACTTTTGGCTCGACAGTTGCCATCGATAACCTGTCTTTGAATATTGAAAAAGGAAAGATAACAGGTTTAATCGGGGCTGACGGAGCAGGTAAGACTACGCTTATAAGAACTATTATCGGATTGTTAATTCCCGATAGTGGAGAAATAAGCGTGCTTGGGTTTGACCCTGTGACCGAATCCGATAAATTGCATGGTGCGTCTGAGGATAAAGATGATACTCATTCGCTTATCGGTTATATGCCTCAAAAGTTCGGGCTTTACGAAGATTTGACCGTTATGGAGAATTTAGAGTTGTATGCTGACTTAAAAAATGTTCCGCACGATTTTGACAAGATGTTGGAATTTACGTCACTAACTCCTTTTACGGACAGACTTGCGGGAGCTTTGTCAGGAGGTATGAAACAGAAGTTGGGACTGGCATGTACCCTTCTCGGAACTCCTGAATTTTTACTGTTGGATGAGCCGTCTGTCGGGGTTGACCCTATATCACGCCGTGACCTTATGAAAATGGTGCGTGATATGATTACTCCCGAGACGACCGTTCTTTGGGTTACCGCATACTTGGATGAGGCTCACAGTTTTGATACGGCTGTTGTTATGGATAAGGGTAAAGTTATTTATGAGGGGAAACCGCACGACCTCGCACCTACGACACAAGAGTTTGAAGATAAGGTTATTGATCTTATGGGCGGATATAAACAAGAAGAATCTTTGATTGCAAAGAGTTATCAATACAACGCGCCCGAGGTTGAATATACCGTAGAGGCGGATAACTTAGAGAAAAGATACGGAAACTTCTATGCAGTAAAGAACAACACTTTCCAAATCAAAAAAGGTGAAATTTTTGGGCTGTTAGGTCCTAACGGGGCAGGCAAATCCACCTCATTCAAGATGATGTGCGGGCTTGCACGCCCGACAGGCGGAACGGCAAGGATTTATGGGTATAGATATCCAAAAGAACCCTGAAAAAGCCCGCTCAAACCTCGGATATATGGCACAGAAATTCTCGCTATACGGAAGTTTGACAGTAAAAGAAAATTTAAACTTCTTTGCACTTGCTTACGGTATCAGAGCCCGAGAAGCAAGAAAAAAGGTAAGTGGAATTATAGAGGTTTTCGGACTCAAAGAACACGAAAACACAAAGGCAGAGGCTTTGCCATTAGGGTTAAAACAGAGGCTTTCAATGGCTGCCGCTCTAATTCATACTCCGCCTGTCTTGTTCCTTGATGAGCCGACATCAGGTGTTGATGTAATTACAAGGCGTGATTTTTGGAATCATATAACCTCTCTTGCCAAAAAGGGTGTAACAATCCTTGTTACGACTCACTTTATGGAAGAGGCGGAATATTGTGACAGGATTAGTCTTTTCTATAAAGGTCAGACCGTTGCCCTCGGAACACCTGCGGAATTAAAGCAGCAGGCAGGTGCAAAAGATATGGAAGGCGCTTTTATTAATCTGATTAAAGAGAGTGAGGCGGAACGATGAGAATATTACTTGCTCTTATAAAAAAAGAATTAAAACAGATATCAAGAGATCCATTGACAATTATAATTGCGTTTATCTTACCTCTTATATCGTTTATGATTTATATGTACGGGATAAACCTTGATTCTGTCAAGGTAACAATGGGGATTAAAAATGACGATTGTTCCCCCGAGGTTGCGACACTTGTAAAATCTTTTGGGCATTCAAAGTACGTTAATTCAATCAATTTTGATAATATGAAAGATATTGAAAAAGCTATCCTTAAATCCAAAATCAAGGGAGCGGTTGTTATTCCGAACGATTTTTCGTCTAAGCTTGCAAGAGGACAGCAGGCAAGTTTATTTGTTATAACAGACGGAAGTGAAGTAAACACTGCAAACTATGTTCAGAGTTATGCGCTTTCTATTGCTAATCAGTGGCTTGCGACAAGCAAATACAGGACTAATATGTCAAAACAGCTTGTGACAACAGAGGTCAGGACGTGGTATAACCCTGATTTGAACTCTCACCACTTTATTATGCCGGGCTCAATCGCAATCACTATGACATTGATAGGTATACTTTTAACCTCTCTTGTTGTTGCAAGAGAGTGGGAAAGGGGTACTATGGAGGCACTTTTGTCCACGAATGTAAAGGCTATCCATATAGTTCTCGGAAAATATATTCCGTATTTTATAATCGGGATGTTGTCATTAACCTTCAACGTATTCTTATGCGTTGTCGTGTTTAACATTCCGTTCAGGGGCAGTTTTTTAGTATTATTCCTGATAAGTGCAATATTTTTATTTACATCGTTGGGGATAGGTTTGCTCGTATCTACCGTATTAAAGAACCAGTTTTTGGCAAGTATGGTAGCATTAAGCCTCGGGTTTATGCCTGCCCTGATGTTATCGGGGTTAATTTATCCGATAAATTCTATGCCAAAAATATTCCAATATCTAACAACCGTAATCCCTCCGAGATATTATATTGCTTTTATTCAGAGTGAATTTATGGCAGGCGGTGTAACAGAGATAAGAATAGCAAATGCATTTTACTTATCTTTGCTCGGGTTGTTCTTTTTCGGGCTTGTCTACAAAAACACCCAAATGCGATTAGAGGCAGTTTCTCCTCGTAAGATACAAAACAAGGGGGCAAAAGAATGATAAGAGATTTCTTGCGCAGAGTATGGGCTCTGATGAAAAAAGAATTTATAATGACGTGGAACGATCCTAAGAGCAGATCTATTATTGTTATTTTGCCTATTATGCAACTTTTGATTTTTGCAAATGCCGCAACAATGGAAGTTCAAAACATTGATGTAGCTGTCCTTGACCGTTCACACAGTGTCGAGAGCAGAGAGGTTTTATCAAGATTTGAGAACTCTCCGAGGTTTAGAAACTTTATCTATGCAAAAGATGATAAAGAGTTCCAAAAACTTATTGATACCCAGATAGTACAGATGGGAATAAGTATTGATAACGATTTTTCAAGAAATATAAAATCAGGCAGAGGGGCGCAAGTTCAGATTATATCGGACGGAAGACAAACAAACTCCGCATCTATTGCTGCAGGGTATGCCTCTCAGATAGTGTCGGCTTACAATGCTGACCTCACGGGGAACAAAGGAGCAGGAATAAATATAAGTGTCCGAAATTGGTTCAACCCTAACCTGATTTATCAGTGGTATATTTTGACGGTTATTGTCGCTATGCTGGCACTTATCACAACCCTTGTTCTTACGGCATTGTCTATCGCAAGAGAGAGAGAAGTCGGAACGTTTGACCAGTTGATTGTGAGTCCTTTATCTTCGTTTGAAATATTACTCGGGAAATCCATTCCGCCGTTGATTATTGCACTCACGTTAACAATGATTATGGTGGGCGTAATCGTGACGTGTTTCCACGTACCGTTTGCGGGTTCGTTCTTCCTGTTCGTTGTATCTATAGCGTTTGCACTGCTTGCGATAGTCGGGGTAGGGCTTTATATATCATCAATTTGTAACACTCAACAGCAAGCAATTTTATCCGCTATGACTTTTATGATGCCTGCGGTATTGTTATCGGGATTTATTTCCCCTATTGAGGATATGCCGTTAGGGTGGCAATATTTGACCTACCTGAACCCTGTCAGGTTCTTCATTGCATTATCAAGAGGAATATTCCTCAAAGGTATGGGCATACAGGAAGTCTTGATGAACATTATTCCGCTTTTGATTATAGCGTCATTAACCCTCACCCTTGCAGGCAGAACCTTTAAACGTAAATTGGGATAATAATTTCCACTCTACCTTTGGGAGAGGGTAGAATTTCGATTTGAGTAGTACAAGTAGGTTGGGCTTTCAGCCCAACAAAAACGCTATCTTCCTACCTGAATTGTCGGTTGCTGCAGGTGGAAACTGAACACTTCAGGTTTTGTGAATTTCGGCTTTGATTGACGGGTTGTTGTATCATCTTCGCTATAGTCATTTGTGTAAGAACCAACGCCGTTTGCAGGTCCTACAAAGAGTCTGTTTCCTTTTTGTACGGGATAACTCGTTTCCGTCTCCGCAGGTTTTGCTGATTTTGCGGGTTTAGCAGGCTTCGCAGATGTTGCAGGGTGTGGGTTCTTTGGCATTGATACCCACGTGCTCGGCTGTCCGTTTTCGTCCAAGGATACTCCGACTGCAGGGATGATTATATCATCATCTTGAGCGGTATTGCTTTTTGCGTAACCGCAGAGCTGTACCATAACGCATAAACACATAATAAGACCTAAAACTTTAAATTTTTTCATAAACCATCCTTTATTTTATATAACTATTTTATCTCAAAAAATTATTTATGTAATGTTTTGTTTTTGAAAATGCCGTCGATTTCGTTATCCCGCCTAAAGGAACACTCTGAACGGTCAATTCTTCGGGTTGAGTCGTTCTTGAATATTTGACGTCAGGAACTCCAAACAGCATAATATATCCTAATTTATACCCTCTAGGTATCCCTATATAGTCACACAGTTCAGGCAATACTCTGAAAACTCCGTCCGCGAACCCGCACCAAACAGTGCCTACCCCCAACGATTGTGCGTAGAGTTCAAAGTAAGAAAGCGCGATTGCGGGATCAATGTTTTTGCAAGGCGCATCAGTCGGAGTTGATACCGCAATAAGGTGCGGAGCTCCTCTGAATATTATGTCTATACCTTGTTTGAGCGGTTTTGCAAGGCTTGCAAAATGCGGATTTGTTGTTTTTACAATCTTGTTTTCCAATAGCTTAATCAGTTTTGGCGTCATTTTGTTTCTTATATCGTCCATAACTTCAATATCGTCCACGATAGAGAAATGCAGTCTGTGGTCGTTTACACCTGTCGGCACATATTTCAGCATATTTTTTAGTTTATCCATTCTTGATTTATCAAGATTTTCCTGCTTGTAGAGCCTTACACTGCGTCTTGATTTTATGAGCTTGAATAAATCCTCCGCGTTTACGTTCCCTACTGCTTCGGAGTTAACGGGATTTTTACCCCAAATACTCAATGCTCCTTGCGGACATACTGCAAGGCAGTGCTGACATTTTATGCAAGCACCTTCTTTATATTTTTTGAATTGCGGGATTTTTGTATCTTCGTTGAGCTCTAAACATCTGTCAACGCAATCTTTTACGCATAGTCCGCAATGTATACATTTTTCTTCGTCAATCTTTAATTCGGGATAATTCACAATTCACTCCTTTTGGTTCGGTACTTGTATATATATTACCACTATCCCCAAATTTCGCAAAGAGTTTATGCATTGTCAGGCAGTACTTGTCAGGCAAAATGCATACGGACTTGTTCTTATAACAAGAACTTGTCATTTTTAATAACGTCTACTGTATCGCCTGTTTTCTCATTGACGGCTGATATTGTTACGTTTTCTCCTCCGACCATAAAATCGTTATGTGTAGGGGAAGAATTAATCTTCAAATCTTTTAAAAATTTCTTCATATCTTTATAATCGGAAAAATCATCCGCACCCTTTATGCATTCGGCATAAGAATTTCCCATAGCAAGGTGGCAGGCAGCGTTTTCATCTAAAAGTGTTGAATTAAACAACCTTCCTGTCTTTGCGATAGGCGAACCCGCTACGAGTGCAACTTCTCCTAATCTGTCCGCATTCGGATTAGCTTCGATATGCTTTTTTAGCATTTCTTCGTTTTTATCTGCTTTTATATCAACGATTTTGCCTTCGTTAAACTTAAATCTTATTCCCTCAACTATTTTTCCGTTTAAGGTTAGAGGCATAGTCGCGGATATTACACCTTCCGCCGTATCAGCTTGCGGAGAGGTGAAGACTTCCTCTGTCGGGATATTACAGATTGTTTTATGTCCGTACTTTTTAAAGTTTGTTTGTGCCGCAACAAATTTGGAATTAGGTGACATTGTTATTTTGAAATCCGTTTTTCCGTCAGGTTTACCTGTTTTAGGGTTAACACTTACATAATGCAATGTCCTGTAACCGTTATCCATAAGTTCATTCATCTTGTCGGCACGATACGATAAGGTTTCCACATGTTCGGCGAGATGTCCCATTCTGTTAATCTTGTTGGCATCCTTGAATGCTTGAGATAAGGCTTTAACGGGTTCATCTTTTAATTCCGGATATGCGGGGATACAAGATTTTGTCGTCGGAGCATAATAAACAAGCCAAGGCACATTCGTGGTTAACTTATTATAAATTTCTTCCGTTTGCGAACTGACAGCCTTTGAATTTTTAACAATTCTGTCGGTATCAATGCCTTCGTACATATTGGGATCGGCACCGTCAAGCACTAAATATGCAACATCTTTGTCATAACGTTCTTTGAAAAACGATTTTGTTGATTTCGGAACCTCCTCTAAAACCTCGGGTTTTGCATATTTCAACATATTGATTTTTTCATCATTTGTAATATTAACATTTACCAATTTTGTTTTATTCTCGGAATACAGATAATCAACCAACTTTTCTATAATCGGCAAATGCTCGCGCTCTCCGCGAATTGTTACGGGCTGCCCTTCTTTTACATCAAGAGCATCTTTAAATACTTCTTTAGGACTTATTTTAAATTCATCATATACAGCTTTCGGCACAATTGTTTTTGTGCTTTCAATCTCTTTTGCTTCTTCCGCTTTTGAGAGTTTTGCTAATTTATACGGATTGTTTTTATCATCAAATTTTAGAATAATTGCATTTTGGTCTTTTAAATCCTTGAGTTTTTCTTTTTCATAATCAAAGGTTTCGGTTATATTATATTTTTTCTTTAGGTTCTCTAATTCAGGTTCAACCACTTTCATGCTTATTCTGCCCGAACCTTTTTGATAAGCCTCTTTAGATAACACATTCATAAACGGCAAATATTTGGAGTCCGCAATCAAGTGTATCTTTTGATTTTCTTTAAAGTTATTTTCTTCTAACAGCTTTATTGCATACGTTTTCATCTTTTCATTCGGAGTAAGATTTTTAACTCCGGAAAAAGAAACCGTATCGGCTTTTAAAGCATTGTTTAATCTGATATTATTATCTGAATTGGTATTGTTTACTGACATATATTTGTTCTTCCTATATAAATTTACATTTGTAAAATTGTATTGATTGACTTGTGAAATTCGCATAAATATTCCTTAATATTCTTAATTTGTATTTATTTAATACTCCTGAATAAATAATTTTGCTATTTTACCTATTGTTAACCTTTTCATTTACTTAAAATATTTATACGGTAAAATTTTATATAGGGTTGGGGTAAATATAATTTTGCTTTGACTTATAAAACATTGAAGGGTGCAATTTTTTGCACCAAAATAAAAATAAAGATTGTAGGTCGGCATTACTATGCCGACAAAAATACAGAATGCAGGGTACAATTTTTAGTACCAAAGTAAAAAACAAGGGATATAAAATGTTTGAAAGTTTATCTGACAGATTACAGAATATAATAAAAAATGTTTCAAGAGAAAAAGAACTTACTCAAGATAATATGAAAGAGGCGCTCAGAGAAATTCGTCGCTCATTATTGGAGGCGGATGTAAACCTCAGAGTTGTAAAGAGTTTCATTTCTAATATCAGAGATAAGGCAGAGGGCGAAGAGGTCATAAAAGGCGTTAATCCTGCTCAACAGCTTGTCAAAATCGTAAACGATGAACTCGTAAATATCTTGGGAAAAGAAAATGTTCCGTTGAACTTGGACAACAAACCCGCTGTTATTATGATGCTCGGGCTTCAAGGTTCAGGTAAAACGACATCTTCCGCAAAACTTGCGGTCAAACTCAAAAACGAAGGTAAAAACCCTTTGCTTGTTGCCTGCGACGTATACAGACCTGCGGCTATTGAACAGTTGAAGACTCTTGCTAATCAAATCGGGGTAGAGTGTTTCTCTGTTGAAGGTTCACAGAATGTGACTGATATTGTTGCTAAGGCAAAAGAGTATGCCAAAGAGAATAATTATAACGTGCTTATCCTTGATACCGCAGGCAGATTGCAAATTGATACCGATATGATGGCGGAATTATTGCTTATAGACAGAATGTTCCACCCTGATGAAAAACTGTTGGTAATAGATTCAATGGTCGGTCAAGAGGCTGTAAATGTTGCGGAAAACTTTGATGCGCAACTCGGGCTCACGGGTATAGTTCTTACGAAGTTAGACGGTGACTCAAGAGGCGGTGCGGCACTCAGTGTATCATATTGCACCGGCAAACCGATTAAACTCACGGGTACGGGAGAAAAATTAAACGCTTTGGAAAATTTCTATCCTGAACGTATTGCAACACGTATTTTGGGTATGGGTGATATCGTATCATTTGTTGAAAGAGCAAAAGAAGTCATTGATGAAGAAGACGCCAAGGCTCTCCAAAAGAAAATGGAAAAAGCCGAGTTTAACTTTAACGACTTTTTGAAAATGAAAAAACAAATGAGTATGTTCGGGTCATTAGACCAAATTATGGGTATGATTCCTGGGTTTAATATTCCAAAGGACGAAAGGGAAAAACTCACCCACGAAGGGGAAAAACAATTTAAAAGGATAGAAGTATTTATTCAGAGTATGACCGAGGAAGAGAGAAACAATCCGGCTTTGCTTGATTCAAGCAGAAAGAGAAGAATTTCTCAAGGCTCCGGTATAGCATTGCACGATATAAATATTTATATTAAACAATTTGAACAGATGAGAGAGATGATGAAGGGTATGAACGGGATGAAAAAGAATTTGTCCAAGTTCGCGAAAATGGGCTCTCTCGGAAACGCTATGGGTTCAAAGCTCGGTATGAAACAAATGATGAAAAATATGCGAAGATTTAAGTAAATATTTTCGTAATATTAATCCTTAACCGTCAGAGTGTGATAAAATATCAGATATGAGAGAAGATTTATATACAAAAAAAGAGAGACAAATAAAGAACTGTAACCGTAATATGGGCTGTGTGCAAATGTTTTTGGGATTGCTCGCAATATGTCTAATCGGTTGGTTATTTATTATACAAATTCTTGATGTGAAACATTACAGAGCGAGGGCAAAGCGTCAATACAGACACAGTACCACCGTAATGCGAGGCGATATCTACGACAGAAACGGGATAAAACTTGCAACGGATACCGTCTATTATGACGTGTATGCCAGGCCTCAAGACTTTAATGATAAAGTTCACACCAAAGAAGAATTAGCGACAATGCTTGCGCCTATCTTGAATATGCAGCCTGCCGTTATTTTGAAAAAATTACAACAGCAGACAAGCAGTGTAATATTGCTTAAAAAAGGCATTAGCAGAGAACAGCACGACGCAATCGCGAAACTAAACCTTATAGAAATTCCTATGGATAAAAAAACTACGCGTGTTTATCCACAGGAATGTTTGGCATCTCACGTTTTGGGATATTATAACGGTGATGCTATAGGCCCTGACGGAGAAGGTATTTCGGCAGGTGTAGAATATACGGCAAGAGAAACTTTGGAAAAGACTCCGCCTCAAAAATCACTGGAAAAAACTCCTGCAGGAAACGTAATCTATAACTTCTCGACGGATCCGCTTGCGGCTGTTGAACCCGTAAAAGGTCAGGATGTATATTTAACGATTGATACAGCTATACAGCATATTTGTGAAAGAGAATTGTATAAGGCTATTGCTAAACACCACGCAAAACGTGGGGCTATCATCGTTATGAACCCGAGAAACGGTGAAATTTTGGCTTATGCGGTTTATCCGTTCTATAACCCGAATAATTATAAGAATGCGTCAATGATACAGATGAAAAACTGGACTTTGACGGATATTTTCCCTCCCGGATCTACTTTCAAAATCATAACCGTAGCATCAGCTTTGGCATTAGGTAAGATAAACAGAAATACTGTCATTTATGACCCAGGTAAAATGAAGATTGACCGTTGGACGATTGAAAACCACGATTATAAAACAAAAGGTGCTCCGGGAAATATCAGTATTGTACAATTGTTTGAGCATTCAAGTAACTGTGCATCAGTCAAAATCGCTATGATGATGTCGGCGAGCGAATTTTATCATATCCTTAAAAAATTCGGATTTGGTTCTAAAACAGGGATTGATTTACCTGGTGAATCTGTCGGACTTTTGAACAGACCTTCTACTTGGAACAAATCCGATAAGGCAACCATGGGTTACGGTTACGGTACATCAGTTACGGCAATACAGATGGTATCCGCAGTTTCTGCGATAGCAAATAACGGGGTAAGAGTTACTCCTCACGTAATAAAATATAATCAGGAAGAATACGAGAAAAAAATACATCATATCAGAGTAATGCCTGAGACTCAGGCAAAGACGGTTGCGGATTTACTGAGACAGAGTGTCGAACTCGGTCATTATCCTGTCAAGATGAATGATTATTATGTAGCTGCAAAGACAGGTACATCAAGAAAACCGAGAGAAGACGGAATAGGTTATACAGGAAATTACTATACATCTACGATAGGGTTCCTTCCTGCTACAAATCCGCAGGTTTTGATATATGTCGTAGTTGACTCTGCAAAGGGCGGAGAAGTTTGGGGAAGTACAATCGCGGCTCCTATTTTCTATAGTGTTGAAACGCAGATTGCAAGTATCTTGAACCTGATTCCCGATAAACACAAATAGTGTTTGTTAGTGGTATAGTTAGAACGGATAAAGAATAATAAATTAAATACAGAAGGTGAGAATATGAAATTAAGTGAATTGGTAAGTGAAGTTAATGTAAAAGAAAAATATAATTTTAAAGATGTTGACGTTACGGGTATTTCTTATAACTCAAAGACAACAAAGAAGGGTGATATCTTCGTATGTATGAGAGGGGAACACGTTGACGGTCATAATTTTGCGGCAGGCGCAGTCGAAAAAGGTGCCGTTGCAATAATGTGCGAAACCAAGTTGGAACTTGATGTCCCTCAAGTAATTGTTGCATCTACGGAACAATCAATCGCGCCTATGGCAAACGTATTTTATCATAAACCGTCACAGAGCCTTAATATGATAGGGGTAACGGGTACAAACGGCAAGACGACCGTTACTCACCTTATCCAAAAGATTATTGAATCAAGCGGAAACGGTTGCGCTTTAATCGGTACTTTGGGATATAAATTAACCTCCGACGGTGAATATAAAGAGGCTAAGCACACCACTCCTCAAGCTCCTGAATTACAGCATACTTTAACGGTTATTAAAGATGCGGGAATAAAATACGTTTCTATGGAGGTTAGTTCGCACTCACTCGTTCAGAACAGAGTCGGCGGGTGTGAGTATAACTGCGGTGTGTTCACTAACTTGACTCAAGACCACCTTGATTATCACGTAACAATGGAAAGATATTTTGAGGCTAAGGCATTGTTATTCAAGAGATTAAAATCAGGTGATGTTGCCGTAATAAATAAAGACGACAGCTGGGCTGACAGAATGGTTGCGGAGCTCGCAGATGGTGTAAAACTATATACCTTCGGTATCAAAAAAGATGCGGATATTAAGGCAGAGAATATTTCATTCTCTCCTAAGGGCGCAAGCTTTGATTGCATAACCCCTGATAAAAAATACGCAATACAGCTTTCTATGAACGGAATGTTCAGCGTATATAACGTTTTGGCTGCACTTACCGTTGCTTACGCTTACGGATTTGATTTAGACAAGGCAATAAAGACATTGGAACCTTTGAAGGGTGTTGCAGGCAGATTTGAGATAGTGGAACATCATCCGCTTGTAATCGTAGATTATGCGCACACTCCTGACGGATTGAAAAACGTATTGAACGCCGCAAGAGAGATTACGCCAAAAGATAGCAAACTAATCTGTGTATTCGGATGCGGTGGTGACAGAGACGCTACGAAACGTCCTAAGATGGGTGCTATTGCGGAAGAATTGTCAGACAGAGTAATCGTTACAAGCGATAACCCGCGTAGCGAAGATCCGCAACAGATTATTACCGATATCCTTGCGGGATTTAAAACCGTAAACGACGTTATAGTTGAGGCAGACAGAGGCAAAGCAATCGCTTTAATAAAAGAGATTGCTCATAAAGACGATGTTGTTGTTCTTGCGGGCAAAGGTCATGAAAATTATCAGATTTTGAACGACAGAACAATCCACTTTGATGACAGAGAAGAAGTCAGAAAAGTATTTGAAGGTTAACGGTAGACTTTAGTCTACCCTACGGCTAATGGTTCAAGAAACCAAGTAGGGTGCGATGTTTCGCACCGATACGTAAATGTAGAGAATGTAGGGTGCGCAGTTATAAAAGCGAAGCAAAATAGTCCATCTACCTCTGGGAGAGGGTGTCCGTAAGGACGGGTGAGGGTTTGTCCGCACCGATAATATAAAATGACAGGAAAAACTATGAGAACAAAACTAATTATAGAACCGCATATACATGGAGCGTTCGGGCATGATTTTAACAAATGCAGTGCAGATGATGTTTTGCACGTAGCGCGTGAGCTTTTGCAAAGAGGAGTTGGCGGATTTTTTCCGACACTTGTAACGGATTCAATTGATAATATCAAAAGACAGGTTGAAGTCATAAAAGAAGCGAGCGAAAAAACGGATTATGAATGCGCTAAAATATTGGGCGTTCACCTTGAAGGTATCTTTATAAACCCGGAAAAGAAGGGTATTCATAACGAGAAACAGTGCAAAAAGTTAACCGTAAAGAATTATCAAAAGATAGAAGATGATTTTATAAAAATAGTTACTTTGGCTCCCGAACTTGATGTCGATTTGATACCGTACCTTAAAGAAAAAGGGGTAAAAGTTCAGGCAGGACATTGTGTCGGCTCTGATTTGTCTCACTGTAACGGTGTTACTCACCTGTTCAACGCGATGAAGGGTATTCACCATAGAGAACCTTCTACCGCACTTTCGGCTCTTATAAATGATGATATTTATACCGAGATTATAGCGGACGGGGTGCATTTGTCCGATGATATTTTGAAACTTATATTCAAGACAAAGCCTGCGGACAAGATTATTTTGATAAGTGATGCACTTCCGATTACTCACAGTGATTTAAAAGAGACTGTTTTTGCAGGCTCTAAGATATATTATGACGGTGTAAAGGCGACTTCTAAAGAAGGTACTATCGCAGGCAGTACAACACTTGTCCCTGAAATTATAAAATTGCTCAATAAAAAGGGAATGTTTAATCCGCAATTTATAGAAAATACTTATGAGTATTACGATATCGGATATTTAGGTGAAGTCGATTGGGATGAGGATTTCAATGTTGTCGCCATAACAACAGAGATGAGAGTATAAATTATTCTTGTCGTCCCTGCATAGAGATTTTGTTTGCGACGTAAGCAATTGTTTTCGGGAAGTATTGCTGCAATATCGTTGCTCGAGCCTGAAAGACGGGGATTTCTTCATATGTATTAGTCAAAAAGTTTGACTCGGCGGTTGTTTCGTTTCTGCCTGTTGCTTGTCCGTCTTCATTTCCTTCTAAAAAGTAAAATATAGGTGCTATCATTTCATCAGGGAATGCGTTTGTGAACAGTTCTTTTTCTTTTTCGTAAGTTTTTTCAAACTTTTTATCATTCGCTAACCCTAATTTACTGAAACTTTCGTGCCCCGCTTCATGTAATAGTACGGTTTCATAATCGCTAAAGTCATCGGATACCATAATCAATCCGCCTGAGCTGTATGCGTTAAATGCTTCAGGACATTTCCCGATTATACATTTTGTCTCATTGTCGTGCAATTTTGCGAGCTCTTCCCCTGACAGTTTTTTTACAAGCGGTAAGAGTCTTCTGTCTACCGTATAGGTTTTAATATTATTTTCACGCAAAAATGCTCTCGCTGCAGTTCTGTTTTCGTCTGTGTCATCAGGGTTGTAGTCTTCTTTTTCTATTGCTACCCCTTCGTTTACGTCTTCATACAGTTTTTCGTATTCGTCCTCAGAAAAGTCTCTCAATACATATTCAAAAGAGTCTTTTGTCTTTTTATTGTTTTCATCAAGTTTAGATACTACGATTTTTTTATCATTTATTTTTACGTCGTATCCTACCCCGTTATTGAAGGTTTGATAGTGGTTGTCCGATATGTTTTTACGCTTTTTTGAAGACTTGTATAAGCTTTTTCCGTCTTTATCTTTTATTTCATAATGATAAAATGTGTTTCCGTCCGCGTCATTGGCATAAACCGTGTCCGTAGTTGTTCCGTCAAGTGATACAAGATGCTTTTCTACGTGCTTGCCTCCGTTTGCATCATTTTCTGCCAAGCCCGTCAAATACTTTTTGCCGTTAGGTGCGATTGACCATATTTCATATTCGCCCGGAATTTTGCTTTCCGTAAACTTCTCGTGTGATATAGGTTCCCCGTTCGTTGTATTTATTAGTATGTCTGTTTCCGTTGGCGTAAACCCTTTGTGTATCAATTCGGGAACGGTTTTGTTTTTGAAAATTTTATCGCTGAATTTATCGCCAAAGGTTGCTTCATATTGCGCTCTGGTATCATCTTTAAATTCTATTTTCATATCGACTTTGGAAGTCCTGTTATGTACAACATCCGTTGCCGTATTGTCATGTGTTACGGAGGTTAATTTACCTGTTTCGGGGTTAAACTTAAATACGTTGTTATTTGTATCTTTAAGCCTTATATTTTTGTCATCACCGTTGATTTGGGCAGGATAATATGTCTGGAATACCAAATCGGTATTTTTTATACCATACTTTTCTCGTGCCGTTTTTATCTCATCGGATATTGTCGGTAAAACCTTGTGTGTTTCGTATAAAAATTCTGCCGCATCGTTTTTGACGCCCATTTCATCCGCTATATCAATTGCTTTCGGATTTTCTTTTAAGATAGGCGCAAGTACTCGTATTCGTACCGTATCAAATCTCGGATTTTCTACTCCTTTCTTTTTCATTTTCATATCCAACAGAGTATCTGTTTGTTCGGGATATTTTTTCGCGAGTTTAATGATTTCCGCAATATCATCGGGATTAAATCTTGGCTTTTCTTTTCCTTTTTTATCAACAATTTTTTCGTTTACCAATTTTATTGTTAAATTCGGGTTTTGATTAAACAAATCCGTCAGTTTTGGAATTTCACTCTTTTTAAATCTTGCTTTCTCTACTCCTTTCGCGTTTATGACGGAAGTGTTTATTAAATAATATCTTAGGTCGTCCGCAGTCATTTGAGAATAATCCGTATTATCCGCGGATATTTTTTGAGTCGAAATTTTTGAGTTTATACCTGACAATTGAGGTGCCGCATACGCACAATAACTGTCGGACACTTTTTTTAAGGTCTCTTCGTCGGAGCCTTGACGCAGTTCCGTATCGGTTTTGTTTGCAGGTTGATAACTTCTGTCTTCACGGTTATAGTTACCGTGAATGTTGTTGTGCTTTATATCAATAGACACATTACACCTCATTAAATTCCTTATGAATTATAATAACGGTTTGTTTTATAAAAAACTTTAGTGTTTTTTACGAATTTGTTACACAAATTAAAAATACAACTTTTAACCCGATTTTGTCAAAGTGTAAATTTCAATAGTGACAATATTTTTGTGCTAAAATATCTGTATGTTTACCGGAATAATAGAAGAAACAGGTGAAATAATTTCAACAACTGCCGAGACTGTCACAATTAAATGTTCCAAGGTTTTGGAGGATACAAAAATTGGTGACAGTATTTGTGTGAACGGTGTTTGTTTGACCGTGACAAAGCTCGGGAGCGATTATTTTACTGCGGATGTCTCGCCTCAAACCCGTAAAGTGACAGCATTATCAAGAGTAAAAAAAGGTGATTTTGTGAACCTCGAGAGAGCATTAACATTGTTGTCAAGACTTGGCGGGCATATAGTTTCGGGACATACTGATACGGTAGGTAAAATCATAAAAATCTCAAAGATGAATGATTTTTATGAAGTTACGGTCGGGTTTGATAAAAAGTTTGGCAAATACGTTGCGGACAGAGGTTCGATTGCGGTAGACGGAATTAGTTTGACCGTTGCAAGCTGCAAAGAAGATTCCGCTACAATAGCCGTTATTCCGCATACATTTGAGAATACCGTATTAAAATATTTAAAGGCGTGGGATGATATAAATATTGAGTTTGATATCTTATCTAAATATGTTGAAAAATTTTTATTAACGGGTGATAATAATAACAACATCACAGTCAATTTTTTGGCAGAAAACGGATTCTGCTAAATTACGCAGGTAGAAATATGGAAGACGAAAAAAATATTTTTAATTCAATAGACGAAGCAATAGCTGATTTTCAAGCGGGAAAACCCGTTATCGTCGCTGACGATACGGACAGAGAGAACGAGGGGGATTTAATCTGCTCCGCGCAAATGGTTACTCCCGAAATAATCAATTTTATGACAAAAGAGGCAAGAGGACTTGTTTGTCTTGCTATATCGCCTGATATAGCGGAACAATTAGACTTACCTCAAATGGTAGAACAAAACACCGAAAAGATGAGAACGGCATTCACTTTGAGTGTTGACGCTGCCGAAAAATACGGTGTTACGACAGGTATCTCGGCTTATGACAGAGCTAAAACCGTAGAAGTCGCAACGGCTCCCGATGCGGTTCCGTCTGACCTCAGACGTCCGGGGCATATGTTCCCTTGTGTTGCAAAGCATGGCGGAGTTTTGGAAAGAACGGGGCATACAGAAGCTGTTGTTGATTTGGCAAGGCTTAGCGGACACAGAAGCGCGGGCGTTATGTGCGAAATTATGACGGAAGACGGTCATATGGCACGCAGAGACGAATTGAAGAAGTTTGCCGATAAGCATGGGTTATCGTTTATTACGGTTGCAGATTTGATTGCATATCGTTTAAAATCTGAAAAACTTATTTCCCGTGACGCGGTAGCGGATTTGCCGACAAAGTTCGGACATTTCAAAATATACGGTTATACAAACAAACTCACGGGACAAGAACATGTTGCAGTCGTAAAAGATGACGGCTCGGACAAAATTCCTTTGGTCAGAGTACATAGCGAATGCTTTACAGGGGATGTTATGCACAGCCTCAGATGTGATTGCAACGCGCAACTCCATGCCGCATTAAGAATGATAGAAGAATACGGCAAAGGTGCTGTTGTTTATATGCGCAACCACGAGGGCAGAGGAATAGGACTTGTCAATAAGATAAAAGCATACAGCCTGCAAGACCAAGGACAAGATACAATCCAAGCAAACTTGTCGCTCGGGTTCCCTGTTGATTTAAGAGACTACGGAGTCGGGGCTCAAATTATTCTTGATTTAGGATTTAACAACTTCAATTTGCTAACAAACAACCCTAAAAAAATAATAGGTTTGTCGGGCTACGGGCTAAAGATACACGATGTTATTAACTTGAAAACGGATGTTAACGAGTATAATAAAAAGTATTTAATGACGAAAAAAGAAAAAATGCATCACATGCTGTGATATAATATAGAAAACTTTAAATATCCAAATAAAAAGGAAGAAGAGTATGCAAGATTATAAAGTAGAAAAGTTAACAAGAGAGAAATCCTTATTTTTTAAGGGAATATATGCGGACTTCGTAGCGAATGCGGTATCTGATTACAAGTTCGAGTTAGAGCCGTTACCGTTTGAAGAGTTTATCGATGCTGTTGAACAAAAGCTCATAAGCTGTCTTGTTTTATCTGAAAACGAATTTCCTACCGCATTTCTTGTTTACACAACTTCTATTTCAGAATCTATTGAATTAAATATGATACATTGTTTGGGTAACGAAGATTTAATCAATAAAAGAAAAATGTTGATTGAAGAATTTTTGCAAAGAACGGCAAGCCAGAGAAGAAAATCCGTTGTTTGTTATCCGATGATGGGCTCGCAGGGTGACTTTACTGGCGATATTGCACACTTTGGGTTTAAGTTTGTAGGGCTTGCGGTTTTGAGATTTTTATTCAATGATGAACAATCAAATACGGTTTATAAAAATTTGGAAGGACCTGCGTTGGGCTATCATTTGAGAATAGCTCCTTGGAATAATTCTTATAAAAAAGAAGTTATCAAGATTATTCATAACAACTTTAAAGAAACCTCGGATGCGCTTTTTGATACAAGATTTAAGTCTGTGTCAGGGACGGAAGATATTATCAACAAGATTACTGACAGCATCTATGGTGAATTTTTGCCGGAGGCAACATCTGTTCTTCTCCATTTGGAAAGACCTGTCGGCATTGTATTTGCGAACCTTACAACGGATAATATAGCGAATATTCCGCTTGTTGCCATCAATAAAGATTTCAGAGGCAAAGGATATTCTACTAATCTGTTAAGCAGAACGTTAGGCATTATAAAAGACAATGTTAAAAATGGTGCTCCGTATACAGAAATAAATGTTACGACGGAAACCGATAACTACAGTGCTTTGAAGATGTACAGACGTGTCGGTTTTAGAGAAGATTATTCATATACACAGGCATATTTACCACCGTTGAACGGCTAAATGTTCATTGTGTAAAGTTTTATTTAATCCCTTTAGCTTAACAATTTGACCTCAATATTAAGCATGATAAGATATTATATAAGGAGAAGGGATGAAAATTTTACTTATAAACGGTCCGAACCTTAACATGCTCGGAACGAGAGAACCTGAAAAGTACGGCAATACTACTTTAGCGGATATAGAGAATAATCTTAAAAATATTGCATCTTCTTATGATGTAGTATTGGATTGTTTTCAATCCAATTTTGAAGGTAATATTATCGACAAAATCCAATCTGCAATGGGTGTTTATGACGGAATAATCATAAATGCGGGCGGACTTACGCATACAAGTGTTTCTATTCGTGATGCAATATCCGCCGTATCAATACCGACTGTTGAAGTCCATATGACGAATATCCATGCACGTGAAGAGTTCAGACATACTTCAATGATATCGGGTGTAAGTGTCGGTCAGGTTATCGGCTTTGGTGCCAATTCGTACAAATTCGCTCTCGAAGGTCTTATAAGTATCTTAAACAAGGAGAATAACCCTAATAATAACAAAAAATCCGAATCGACGGAAAATGAAACCGTTGTTCATTAATATATAAATATGAAAAAGATTTTTAAACTGTTTATAATTTTTTTATTTTTAATTGTACCGAATATGGCTTTTTCGGCTAAACCTGTCGTTCAATTGGATATGGTAACCGATATGCCGATAAAAGCGGGTGAATCCCTTACTCTGCAAGATTGTATAAATATAGCGCTAAAACGCAGCCCTTCCATAAAAGATATGCGCTATAACTGGCAAACAGCCAAACACAATGTAAGTATTGCAAAATCTGCTTATACCCCTACATTATCCGCAGGAGCAGGATATGACAGAACTTATAATACATCTCACAGAATGCAGCATACGACAAGAACTTTGCCGAGTGTCGATGTCAGACTCAAAGAGATGATTTTCAACTTCGGTAAAACCAACGCCAATATAAGAATGGAAAAGTTCTATAAGATAGCTGCAGAATATAATTTCGACCAAGAGGTCATAAATACCATTTATGATGTCAAATGTAAATATTATCAGGTTTTGGCGGCTAAAGCGCTTATGGATATCGAAAAAGCCAATGTTCAGATAAACGAGAGAAACTACCAGAGAACAAAAGCGTATTTTGATGAAGGTATCCGCTCAAAGATTGATGTTGTAAACGCGGAAGTTTATTTGAGTGATGCAAAAGTCCAGCTTGTAACTGCAGAGACGAATTATAAAAACGCTATCATTGCACTAAATAATGCAATGTATGTTGCATATGCTCCCGAATACAGCATTAAAAACACAGAGTCATTCAATTTTAAACACGACTATTTGCCTGTCAGTCTAATCAAAATGACTAATTATAAAGATATAAGTAACCTTCCCGAGGCTGTTTATAACGCTACTTTAACAACTAAGGTAGAAAAATCAAACGAATTGAAAAACTACGTTTTCCAAAAATTCCCGATGACGTTTGACGAATCCGTACAATATGCATATGCGAACAGATTTGATTTGAAATCGTTAGATGCTACAAAGAAAGCAATGGAGCAATCTCTGTTATATGTAAAGCGTGAATATTATCCTGAACTTGCCGCAGGCGTCGGATACGGGTATTTACACAGCTTGCACCACAATGAGAACGGCTCGTTTGATATATCCGTTGATTTGACATCATCAGTCAATCCGTTCCAGAAAAAACACGAGATTGATAATGCCAAAATTCAGGTTGAGAAGGCTCAAAACGATATAGATGAGTTAAAACAAAATGTTTATTTTGATGTTCAAAAAACATATGTTGAGATGTTGGCACAAGAAAAACAAATCCCTTTGAATGAGGTAAAAGTAAGACAAACCCTTGAAAACTTGGAACTTGCAGACGGCAGATATGAAGTCGGATTGGGTGATTTTATCGAGGTTCAGGATGCAAAGGTAAACTATAACAATGCTCAACATACTTATGTAAACAATATCCTTAATTATAACGTTTCAAGAGCTACGCTTGAGAGAGAAATCGCAAAAGAAGAAGTCAGCGTAAAGCTTGAAGATGAAAAACCGCAAAAGAACAAACCTGAAACGGTTCAAAGAAAGAATGTTCAAAACGTAAATAATACAAAGAAAGATAATTCGGGCGTAATCAGAACCAACAATACTAAGACCGAAACCCCAAAAACGGATAAAGTAAACAATGACAATACAAAGACGAATAAGTCCGAGTCATTCATAGACAAGATTAAGAAAAACAGAGCATCTAAGGCTCAACAAAACACTCAAAAAAATAACGGTTCTCAAGGAGATAAGAATGTTAAATGATCTGAAAGAGAAATTTATTGATATAATAAATAAACTAAAAGCGAATAAATACTTAAAAGATAAACGAATTTTGATAGGCGGAGGGTTAATATTAATCCTCGTATTTTGCGTTATATCCAAGATAATGGGGGAGCGTGTACAATATGAGACGGTACCTGTTGAAAGAAAAACGATTACTCAGGTCGTAGAGGCATCGGGAACGATAAACCCTGTTAACAAGTTCAGTGTAGGTTCTACGGTATCAGGGCTTGTTAATGCTGTGTATGTTGACTACAACTCCCGTGTAAAAAAAGGACAGCTGCTTGCGGAAATCGATCCGAGAACTTTCCAAGAGAGTGTAAACCAGAGTGCCGCAAGTATCAGAAGCGCTCAGGCTAATTTAAGAGATATGCAATCTAACGCGGATATGGCAGCTAAGACATACAGACGTTACAAAAGATTATATCAAAGAAACTTTGTACCAAAAAGTGAATATGATCAGGCAGAGAGTGATTATATATCCGCAAATGAAAAAGTAAGATCAGCAAGAGCAGATATCGCAAAAGCTCAATCACAATACAGAAATGCTAATATTACCTTAGGTTTCACAAAAATAATTTCACCTGTTGACGGGGTTGTAATATCAAAAGATATTGAACAAGGTCAGCCGGTTGCGGCAAGTTTCCAAGCTCCGGAACACTTCGTTATTGCACAGGATTTGAAAACTATGCAGATAGAAGTAAATGTTTCTGAGGCTGATATCGGTCAGGTTAAGGAAGGTCAGGAGGCTGAATATACTCTCGACGGTTATCCCGATACTACCTTCAAAGGATATGTAAAACAGGTAAGATTGGCTTCAACTACTGTTTCAAACGTTGTTACTTATTCAGTAATCGTTGCGGTTGATAACAAGGACTTGAAGTTGAAACCCGGCATGACGGCTAATGTCTCTATCATAACTGCAAGACATAAAAATGTACTTTGTGTTCCTAACCTTGCTTTGAAATTTACACCCGATAAGAACGGTAAAAAATATAAACAACAAGGTTTATGGGTTATGATAAGACACAGATTGAAACGTATTTCAATCAAAACAGGTTTGAGCGACGATTCTTATACCGAGATTATTTCCGATAAAATCCACGAAGGCGATATGGTTGCAATAGGAATAAAAGGCGATAAGAAGAATAAAACAAGAGCAAACGGCGGTGGCGGAAGAAGAATGGGACCACCAATGTAGAGTCAAAAGGCACTAAGATACTAGGGCACTAAGGCACTAAGTAGGTCGGCTTTACCAAGCCGACAAAAACAAACAAATATGTAGGGTGCAATTTTTTGCACCAATGAGAAAATCGTAAAGGTAGGATGCGGTCACCACCGCACCAACACAATTTAATAAAGAAAGTAGGGTGCGTTCGCTAACGCACCAAAAATAATTACACAAGGGAAGCAACTTGGCATTAATCGAGGTAAAACATTTAATAAAGACTTATCAAACGGGGGAAGAGAGTTTCAACGCACTGAATGACGTATCATTCAACGTTGAAGAAGGTGAGTTTGTCTCTATTATGGGAACATCAGGTTCGGGTAAATCCACCTGTATGAATACTCTCGGAACTCTTGATGTGCCGACTTCGGGCAGTTATCACCTCGACGGGGTTGATGTGTTTAAACTTTCGCCTGATGAATTATCCGATATAAGAAATAATAAAATAGGGTTTGTATTTCAGGGGTTTAACCTTATCCCGAGGACTACGGCTTTAGAAAATGTTGAATTGCCGATGATATATAAAGGTATACCCGAAGAGGAGCGCGAAATCAGAGCAAGAAAGGCGCTAAAGGTTGTAGGGCTTGAAAAAAGAGAAGACCACCTTCCTAACCAGATGTCAGGCGGACAGCAGCAGAGGGTCGCAATAGCAAGAGCCATTGTGAACGATGCTCCTCTGATATTGGCGGACGAGCCTACGGGGAATTTGGATACAAGAACGAGTATTGACGTTATGAACTTCTTTGTTGAACTCAATGAGAAGTATCATAAAACGATTGTGCTTGTCACGCACGAGCCTGATATCGCGGAATATACAAAACGTGTAATCAGGTTTAAAGACGGGCAAATAGTTTCGGATTTGCCGAAAGAAGAATGGCAAAAGCAGAGGACAAGAGAGACATGATAGATTTCAAATCGACATTAAAACTTGCTTTGACCTCGCTCAGAGTAAATAATATGCGCAGTATGCTAACGAGCCTCGGTATAATTATCGGTGTTAGCGCCGTTATTATAATGCTTGCGATAGGTACGGGCGCGAGAGAGAAGGTTGAAGCCAATATGGAATCTATGGGGAGTAATATTCTTACTCTCAGGGGTGCATCCGCTACGTCGGGCGGTGTCCGAATGGGGATGGGTACCACTCCGACACTCACGACAAAGGATGCGTTTTCTATAAAGATGCACGCAAGAGGAGTCGACGCTGTGTCTCCGTGTTCTTCTCAGGTGGAGCAGGTTACATACGGAAACGAAAACTGGTCTACCACAATATACGGGATTATGCCGTCGTATTTATATATCAAAAACTTTGAGGTTGATAGCGGAAAAGGATTTATGCTTGATGATATCAGAAACGGCGCCAATATAGCGATTATCGGAAAAACCGTTGAGACGGAGCTGTTTGGTGATGTCGATTCTATCGGTAAGACTATCAGAATAGGCGGGGTTCCGTTCAGGATTGTCGGGACTTTGGCTGAGAAGGGACAGTCGGGACCTTTCGATCAGGATGACTTGGTATTTATTCCGCTCACGACCGCGCAGAGAAAAGTTTTCGGAACGGAGTTCCCTAATACCGTAGATCAGATTGTTGTCAAGTGTAATGATGCTGACTCCATTGATACTGCGATGGAAGATATAGACGAAATCCTAATGAAACGTCATAATATTTCGGGCAATATGGATAAAGACTATGAGATTAGAAACTCTGCCGAGTTCCAAGAGAAGATGAAATCGACTGTTGCCACGTTTGCGATTTTGCTTGCATCTATTGCATCGGTTTCGCTGTTGGTAGGCGGTATCGGGATTATGAATATTATGCTTGTGTCCGTCACCGAGAGAACTAAGGAGATTGGTATAAGAATGGCTATAGGTGCGAGAGCATGGGATATCAGATGGCAGTTTTTGATAGAATCGTTTTTGCTGTCAATTATTGGCGGACTTATCGGAGTTGTTGTAGGGATAGCGGGCGCATTACTTGTCGGGTATTTTGCGACGGATTTGTCCGTCAAAATATCATTGTTCTCGATTATATTGTCGCTGACCTTCTCAGGGCTTGTCGGTATCGGGTTCGGATATTATCCTGCTTATAAAGCATCGCTTTTAAGACCGATTGATGCGTTGAGATACGAGTAGGGGTAAATATAATTCGTAATTCATAATTTGTAATGCGTAATTAACCCCCTCACCCGCATTTGTACGGCTCGTTTCTCGCCTACAACTGCTACCCTCTCCCACTGTGGGGCGAGGGTTAGAACCGTTGCAAAGTAATGTAGGTCGGCATTACTATGCCGACAAATTAAATCAGATATGTTGTCGGATTGGTAAATTCGACCTACTCACTTTCTGTTGCAATAAAAATAAAAGATTCTTCGCACTCGCTTGTGTGCATGTGCTCAGAATGACAGTAACGCAGGGGTTCTTAAATTTTAGAAATCGCAAGTTAATTGTCATCCTGAGCGATAAACCGTATTAGCAGGGTTAAATCGTTTATACAGCAGCGAAGGATTTTTATAAGATATTGTTGCTCCCCACCTGTGCTTGTAACAGAGATCCTTCGCTGATATTTGAAAAAAGAGAAACTGCAACTAAAAATTTTTGCTCAGGATGACGACACTACAAATACTATCCCCTCTCAGAAACGATACTTAATCGTTTCTTCGGCAGAGTCCAAGATTGGGCGGATGTCCCGCGGAGCGAAAATATATTTACCACCGCGGAGCGGACTCTTAGTGCCTTAGTGCCCTACTGCCCTAGTATCTTTTTTACTTTTTCCCCTTCTTCACTCTGACGCCTTCGACTTCGTGGACAGCCTCAATGACCAAGAACGCTTTAGGATCGATAGATTTTGCAATCTCTTTTACTTTGGATACCTCAAGCCTTGAAACAACGCAATATGTTAGGATTTTGGATTCTCTCGAATATCCGCCCAAGGTCTTGAAATACGTTACACTCACGTCGAGTTCTTTCATTATGGCGGCGCCGATTTCTTTGTGGTGTTCCGATATTATTCGGATTGATTTTGAAGAGTTGAACCCGTCAATAATCGCATCAATCATCCTTGAGGTGATGAAATAGGTGATGATTGAGTACATCGCCTGTTCTACCCCGAATACGAAGATTGCAGCCGTATATATAATGAGGTTAAACCCCATCAGAAATTCGCCGATGCTAAAGGAGCTGAATTTTTTGGCTAATTTTATGGATAACATCTCCGTGCCGTCTAAAGAGGCGCTGTTTCTGAGAATGAGTCCGACACCTACCCCGAGAATAATACCGCCGAATACAACAACAAGCAGAGGTTCTCTAATCACAACGTAGTGCATATTCTCAAAATACGTCGTTGCAACACCGAGGGCAGCGACGGCATAGAAGGTCTGGAACACAAACATCTTGCCGAGGTTTGTCCACGCAAGGCAAACAAACGGAAGGTTGAGTATAAATATGGTTAAACCGAGGTTAAAGTGAGTAACGTAGTTTACCATCATCGATATACCGATAACCCCGCCGTCAATGACTTTGTTCGGCAATAATATGCACTCTAGCGCGAACGCAACTATTATTGCGGCAATCGTGAGGATAATCAGCCTAAAAAATAACTCAATTGCGAACTCTCTTTTTGATTTGCGTTTTCTTTCCGGTTTTTTCTTCGGCTTTAATATGTTAAACCCCATTTATGTTTCCTTTTCCTATGAATAAGGTCTTGTTATTTTCCTAATCTGCTTTTAAAATTCCAAAACCCGTTTTTCTGTTCATCTTCTTCTTGTGATACTTTTAAAATCTTTTCCAAATCTTCTTTGAGTGTTACCAAATCATCGTATTTTCTGAGCATTCCGTCCATTGCGATAGAAACATCGCCCGTCTCTTCCGATACAACAAGGCAAGCGCAGTCGCTTACTTCCGTTAGCCCGATTGCGGCTCTGTGTCTCGTTCCGTATCTCCAACTTAATTTAGGATTTTCAGTGAGCGGTAACAATACTCCTGCGGATAATATCTTTTTATCTTTTATAATAACAGCTCCGTCGTGCAACGGCGTATTCGGATGGAATATCGTGAGTAACAATTCCGCCGAAACATCAGCGTTCAAAGTCGTTCCGACCTCCGAATATGACAGAGAATCATCATCACCCTGCAAAACTATCAATGCGCCTGTTTTTGTTTTTGTGAAATATTTTACGGCTTCAATCAGTTCTTTTACAACGTTGATATCATCATCATTGTTTTGGTTTGTCTTTTGCCCTATTCCGAACAATGTTTTACTGATGAACCCCGGCTGTCCCAAATATCCTAAGAATTTTCTTAATTCCGGCTGGAAAATAACGATTAAACTCAAAGAGATTAAAGCAACAAGTGCTTTTATAAACATCCCGAGAATTTCAAGCTGTAACAGGCATAAGAGTTCGCCGAACATCCACGCAAAGAACAGGAATAATATTCCTCTGACCAACTTTTCGGAGCGGGTATGTCTGATACATTTTTTATAGAAAATAAGCACAATCGCCACAATAATACATATTTCTACCACATCCCACCAATTCCATGATGAGAGAACATGCATTATTTGGTTGTAAAACGGTGTAACTATAAAATCAAACATTATTTTAACCTGTCCGGAATAACATCATGCGAAACTAAATCTTCTAAAGTTTCTCTCTTTACTATCATATCAGATTGTGAGTTATTTACAAGTACCATTGCGGATTTTTCCACTCTGTTATAATTACTTGCCATAGAGTAATTGTAAGCACCCGTATTATAAACACAGAGTATATCGCCTGATTTTGCCTTCGGAAGTGTTATTCCGTTTATCAGAATATCCCCCGATTCGCAGAATCTTCCCGCGACGGTGACTTTTTCTTCCTCTCTGCCTTCGGTGTCGTTGGCAATTTCGGCTACATATTCCGCCTGATAAGTGCTCGGACGCGGATTGTCAGCCATACCGCCGTCAACGGTGATATATTTTGTCATATTCGACACCTGTTTCATACTGCCTACCGTGTACAATGTAACCCCTGCCGTGGAGATGATACTGCGCCCCGGCTCTATATACAATGTAGGCGGATCAACTTTGTATTTTTTTATGTGATGTTCTAACGATCCTACTATCACATCCGCGATTTCGTTTATTGAAGGCGGTTTGTCTTTAGGAACGTATTTTACGCCCAAGCCTCCTCCGATATTGATTTCATCTAACTTTATCCCGAATTTATCCTCTACTCTGAATATCTCGTGGATTAAAACTTCAATCTCATCGTGGAAACATTTTGTTTCAAAAATTTGAGAGCCTATGTGTGCGTGCAACCCTCTAATTCTTATATTGTGATGTTCGGTTATGATTTTATTGATAACATCATCTATCTGAGACAAATCAAACCCGAATTTTGAATCTAACTGCCCTGTCTTTATATATTCGTGGGTGTGACATTCAATCCCAGGAGTAATTCTCAAAAGAACGTCTACATTCTTGTTGTATTTGCCCGCAGCCTTTGAGATAAGGTCTACTTCGTAGAAGTTATCAACGGAAATTCTGCCTATGCCGTTTTTTATCGCAAAATCGAGTTCTTCTTCGGTTTTGTTGTTCCCGTTGAAAAGGACTTTTTCTAAGGATATTCCGCTTTTGAGAACCGTATAAATCTCTCCGATTGATACGGTATCAAATCCGAATCCTTCACTGTCCAATATTTTTGATATAGCACTTGTGCAGAGTGCCTTTGAGGCATACATCATTTTTGTATGAGGGTAGTTTTTGAATGCTGTTTTATAATCACGGCAAACATCGCGCAGAGTTTTTTCATCAATGACATACAACGGAGTTCCGTATTTTTTCGCCAGTTCCGTCATATCGCATCCGCCGATAAAAAGGTTTTTGTCCCGTTTTACGGTTACGGGTTTAATAAATTGATTTGTAGTTGTCATTCTCTTCTGCCCTCATTCTTCTGCTTTTTTAATGATATCCGAAAAATATTGTAATTTCAAATGCTTAGCTTTTGCGATAGAAAAAGCTTTAGTCTCGCCACCTACTGCGGGAGAGACAGCAGTTGTAGGCGAAGAATGAGCCTTACAAATGCAGTGAGGGGGAGCGACTATACTCGTAGATGATTAATCATAGAAATTATTTATCCGTTTCATTTGTACTATAATATAGTAAACACGGGGGTATATATGAGAAGTGATAATATAAAAAAAGGTATAGCGCACGCACCGCACAGAAGTTTACTCTACGCAACGGGAGTCAGTCCGAAGGTTATAGACAGACCGTTTATCGGGATAGCAAGTTCATTTACGGATATTGTGCCGGGGCATACCGGAATGCGCGACCTTGAACGTCAGATTGAAAAGGGTATCCACTCCGCAGGCGGATTATCTTTTATTTTTGGGGTTCCCGTTGTTTGTGACGGTATAGCGATGGGGCATAACGGGATGAGATATTCACTCCCGTCGAGAGAACTCATTGCGGATTGTGTCGAGACTATGGCAAACGCTCACCAATTGGACGGGCTTGTACTTCTCACAAACTGTGACAAAGTCACCCCTGCTATGCTTATAGCTGCATCAAGATTAAATATTCCGTCTATCGTTGTGACTGCAGGCCCTATGCTCGACGGCGAATGCAAATGTGACAAACTCACTATGATAAAAGGTACTTTTGAGGGTATCGGAAGATACCGTTCCGGACAGATAACAGAAGAGGAACTCACGGAATTGGAGCTCAATTCCTGTCCGACGGCGGGCTCTTGTCAGGGTATGTATACGGCAAACACTATGGCGTGCCTCACGGAAGTAATGGGGATGAGTCTTCCTATGTGTGCGACGGCTGCAGCCGTTTCATCTCTCAAAAAACGCATAGCATTTGAAAGCGGTATGAGAGCGGTTGAGCTTGTGAAAGAAGATATTAAACCTCTTGATATAATCACCCGTGACAGTTTGAGAAATGCTATTCTTGCTGATTACGCACTCGGCGGTTCTACAAACTCCGTTCTGCACCTGCTTGCGATTGCTAATACTGCAGGGATTGATTTGAAACTTGAGGATTTTGAAGAGTTGAGCCCTGTAATAAGACAGACTATAAAGCTCGATCCGTCGGCTGCTCCTACAATGACGGATTTTCATAACGCGGGCGGGGTTCCTGCTCTGTTAAAGACATTGTACGGACACTTGAACGAATTTAAAGACGGTAAAACCGTATCGGGTATGAATATAAGCGAAATTGCCAAGGAGGCTTGGATTGATGAAAGTTTGATTCATCCGCTTGATAAACCCGTTACAACTCAGCCGGGGCTTGGAATTTTGCATGGAAACATTGCGCCAGACGGAGCCGTTATAAAAATATCGGGTGTGGATGAAAAATGCTATCACTTTAAAGGTAAAGCAAAAGTCTTTGACTGTGAAGAAGATGCAATGAAGGCTCTTGAAGGTGACGACATCAAAGAAGGTGATGTTGTCGTAATAAGATATGAAGGTCCTAAGGGGTCTCCCGGGATGAGAGAGATGCTCTCTCCTACCTCACTCCTTGTCGGTAAAGGTTTGGGCACAAAGGCTGCCTTGATTACCGACGGAAGATTTTCGGGCGGAACGAGAGGTATTTGTGTCGGGCATATTTGCCCTGAAGCCGCCAACGGAGGAAATATTGCACTCATAAAAGACGGAGACGATATTGAGATTGATATTGAAAACAGAAGCGTTAATCTTCTAATCAGTGATGAAGAGTTAGAGACCAGACGGAAAAACTTCACCCCTAAAAAATCGGGCAATGCCGTATGCAAATCAGGTTATCTGTCCAAGTATTCAAAACTTGTACAGGATGCAAGCCACGGTGCTGTAATATAGATGGGGCAGGCATGTTAAAACATAAGCTAAAAATCATTATTTTTATAATATGTATGATGTGCGGGGTTAATACGGTAAATGAGCCGTCTGCTTATGCTAAAACATCTGCTATTTCAAAGGCTCCCGCGAAGGATGTTTATTATAAATGCCCTAAGACAAAGTTTGCGGATAAAGTATTCATCATGAAACATTCGTATTATTCAAAAATCCATTTTGATTATACGAACGAATATTTCAGACAGAAACAGAGTCGAAGCAATTGGACGGAAAAGATTGTTATTAACAATTATATATCAGTACATTCGCCTGTCGATTATGCCTATGAGATAGCATCCAAGCACAAGGGCGGAAAAGTCATGTATCAACTCAAATACAAAATGGCGATAGTTTGCTATACCCAAAAAGTTAAGGTTGGCGGAAAGACAAAAAATCAAATCGTGCTTGAAAAGATAGATTTAAACCCGCATGCCCCCGGGGTACAGGTTGCATCATATATATTTATCCAAAATATAGCGGGCTCCAACAAACAATCTGAAGAATTTAAGAAACTTATTATTGATAAATGCATGCTTAATTTGTTGGAATTTTACACACCTATGTTATACAGATATGATTTAAGTGTAAAATAAACCCTTAATCGTTTGGGGTGTGCGCAAAAGCGGATTGTAAAGTATGTAAAACAGCCTCTCAGACTGTATTGTAAGCCTCTATTTGTTTTTGTAAATATACAATATTAAAGAATGTAAAAATTAAAAAATATTTTTACAAAGTGTAATAAATACTTTGAACCCGCAAATAACTTAAATCTATAAAAGGAGCATGCTTAAATACATCATCCAAACGGATGAAATTTGAAAAATTTACTTGAACACGACCAAGATTTAATGATACAATTATTAAAAGTTAATTATGGGAAAAGAAATGACAGTAAGTGCTGTCGATGTGTAGTGAGCAAAGGTTGCTCAGGTGCATTAGGGTAGTTCTTAAAATCGGTTAAATCCGCAACTAAATGGGATAGTAAAATAATGTGCCAACAGTAGAGTAGAAAACTCATAATCTTGGAAAAAGATTGCGCTAAGGGCGCAAAGGAGATGAAAAAACTATGGAAGAAACAACTGCAAGAAATGGCGAAGTTGTTGGGTTAAAAAGTGTTGTATCAAACAACGCTGTCACAAACTCAATTAAGGGTGGAACACTAAAACCATTCTCAGAATCAATCAATGACAACAATCACAAGGTTATTGATATCGGATCAAAGATGTCAACCGACAAAATTCAAATTATAAAGAAGGATGGCACACTTGAATCTTATGATGTTACAAAGGTAGTAAGAGCTATCAAAAAATCAGCGGAAAGAATGTTGATTGAATTATCTGCTGATGAAATCAACCAAATCTGTAACATAGTAAACAAAAGTGTTATGTCTTTGGGCTCTAATAAGATTGAAATTATTAAAATACACAGCATCGTAGAAAGCGCACTTGAAGACGTTAATCCGAAAGTTGCAAAGAGCTACAGAGACTACAGAAACTATAAAATCGATTTCGTAAGAATGCTTGATAAAGTTTATCAAGAAAGCCAAAGAATTATGTATATCGGTGATAAAGAAAATTCAAATGCAGATTCTACTTTGGTTTCAACAAAACGTTCTTTGATTTTCAACGAATTAAACAAAGAATTGTACAAAAAATTCTTCCTGAACGTTGATGAACTCCAAGCAATCCGTGACGGTTATATTTACATCCACGATATGTCAGCAAGACGTGACACAATGAACTGCTGTTTATTTGATGTTGCGGCTGTATTAAAAGGCGGATTTGAAATGGGTAACGTTTGGTATAACGAACCTAAATCATTGGATGTTGCGTTCGACGTAATCGGTGATATCGTTATGGCTGCCGCAAGTCAACAATACGGCGGATTTACAATCCCTGAAGTTGATAAGATTTTGGCACCATACGCAGCAAGAACTTATCAAAGACAGTATGAAAAATACTTATGTCTTGGTCTGTCTATGGAAAAATCAAGAGAAGAAGCTATGAATGACCTCCAAAAAGACTTTGAACAAGGGTTCCAAGGTTGGGAATACAAGTTCAATACAGTCGCATCATCAAGAGGTGACTATCCGTTCATCACTGTTACCGCAGGTTTGGGAACGGATGAATATGAAAAAATGGCAACAAGAGCTATGTTAAAGACCAGAATGGGCGGTCAAGGAAAGAAAGGTAACAAGAAACCTGTATTGTTCCCTAAATTAGTTTTCTTGTTTGATAAAGAACTTCACGGCGAAGGCAAAGTAAACCACGATTTATTTGAACTAGGTATTGAATGTTCTAAGAAAACAATGTACCCTGACTGGTTGTCATTATCAGGCGAAGGTTATGTTGCAAGCGTTTATAAGAAATACAAAAAAGTTGTATCTCCTATGGGCTGCAGAGCATTCTTATCACCTTGGTTTGAAAGAGGCGGTATGGAACCTGCTGACGAAAATGATGAACCTATCTTTGTTGGAAGATTTAACATTGGTGCTATCAGCTTGCACTTGCCTATGATTTATGCAAAGGCTAAGAAAGAAAACAGAGATTTCTATGAAGTACTTGATTATTATATGGATATGATAAGAAATCTTCACAGAAGAACTTTGGATTATCTCGGAGAGATGAGAGCGTCTACCAACCCTCTCGCATACTGCGAAGGTGGTTTCTACGGCGGACACTTGAAGTTCCACGATAAGATTAAACCTATTTTGAAATATACTACCGCATCATTCGGTATTACTGCATTGAACGAATTGCAAGAAATCTATAACGGCAAATCAATTGCACAAGACGGTCAATTCGCTCTCGAAGTAATGGAATACATCAACAAGAAAGTTGAACAATACAAACACGAAGACCATTACTTGTATGCAATCTACGGAACGCCTGCTGAAAACCTTTGCGGTTTACAGGTTAAACAATTCCGTAAAAAATTCGGTATCGTTCCGAACGTTTCGGATAAACCGTATGTTTCAAACAGTTTCCACTGCCACGTCAGTGAAAAATTGACACCGATACAAAAACAAGACCTTGAAAAACGTTTCTGGGATTTGTTGAACGGCGGTAAAATCCAATATGTAAAATATCCTTTGAATTATAATACAGAGGCTATCAAGACTTTGATTTTACGTGCAATGGATATGGGATTCTACGAAGGTGTTAACCTTTCATTATCTTACTGTGATGATTGCGGACATCAGGAATTGAACATGGATGTTTGTCCTGTATGCGGCAGCACCAACTTGACTAAGATTGAAAGAATGAACGGATATCTTTCATACTCAAGAGTCAAAGGTGATTCCAGACTTGCTGATCACAAGATGGCCGAAATCAAAGACAGAGTAAGCATGTAGAATAAACATGAAATCTAAAGATGATAAGGCACTAAGATAACAGTCTTAATGCCTTTCATTTTTAAGAAGGGGCTAAGATACTAGGGCACTAAGGCACTAAGAGTAGGTCGGATTTACCAATCCGACAGAATAAAAGTAGGGTGCGCAGTTATAAAAGCGAAGCTAAATATACCCTCTACCTTTGGGAGAGGGTGTCCGTAAGGACAGGTGAGGGTTCTACCGCACCAACCAAATTGAAAAAAGATGTAGGTGTAGGTTGGGCTTTCAGCCCAACAATAATAAAATAAAACGAGGAATGACAAATCAATAGAAATTTTGTAGGGTGCAATTTTTTGCACCAAAACAAATAAAACAACATAAATCAAAGAGGTAGGGTGTGGTCACCACCGCACCAACTAAATCTAAAAAACTAAGGAGAAACAATGAATTATCATAATATTACAACGGATGATATGTTGAACGGAGACGGACTGAGAGTAGTTTTGTGGGTTGCGGGATGTAACCATCATTGCAAAGGTTGCCAGAACCCTGAGACATGGGATGTCGGGGGCGGAATACCGTTCGACGAAGCTGCCGAGAAAGAGTTGTTTGAAGATTTGGCGAAACCTCATATATCGGGGATAACCTTTAGCGGTGGGGATCCTTTGCATCCGTTTAATCGTTCCGAAGTGTTCAGATTGATAAAGAAGGTTAAGGATGAATTTCCTAATAAGACAGTTTGGCTTTATACGGGTTATACTTGGGAACAGGTTAAGGATTTGCCGGGGATAGAAAATATTGATGTACTATGCGAAGGCGAATTTAAACAGGAATTAAATGACAATAATATCCATTGGGTTGGAAGTTCCAACCAGAGAGTAATGGACGTGAAAAAATCACTCGAGACGGGCAAAGTCGTTTTGCACGAAAAGAATGCCAACCCTGCAGACGAAATGAAGATGTTCCCTCAAGGCTAGAGGTAAATAATTTGTAATTAGGAATGCGTAATTCGTAATAAAAATAATAAAAGAGAGGCTCATACAATGCGCCTCTCTTTTGTATTGGTGCAATGATTTGCACCGAATATATAAAATTCCAAAGTAGGGTGCGGTCACCACCGCACCGGCATTATCAAAGTATAATACAGATTAAATATATTATCATATTTGTATGCAACTTATCTTAATATATCCTTGAATATGACATTATTTTATATTAAATTTATAAAATCAACTAATTGGAATTAAGAGGAAAAAATTAAATGAAAAATCAATATTTTAAGAAATTGTTTTTAGTATTTTTTCTGTTGTTATCATTTGTTTGCAAAGTAGAGGCGGATACAGTCGATCCAATGTTAAATAATGAAGATTTGGTAAAAGGTCAACAATATTTTGTTAATAATAATTTTTCTAATGCAATACTGGAATTTAATAAAGTAATAAAAGTATATCCGAATAACAGTGATTTATATGTTATTCGAGGTATATGCTATAGCAAACAAAAGAATTATTCTAAATCATTTAGTGATTATAATAAAGCAATTCAATTAAATTCTAAGAATAATCTTGCTTATTATAACAGAGGACTATTAAAAGTAAGTTTAGCTAATTATAAAGATGCAATAGAAGATTTTTATTGTACAACTAAAATAAATCCAAATAATTATAAAGCGTATTATAATAGATCGAGTTTTAAAGTCGTAATAAAAGATTATAAAGGTGCACTAGAGGATTGTAATATGGCTATAAAATTAAAACCTAATGATTCTGCACCTTATTATAATCGAGGATATATTTATTATTTGATGGGAAATAATAAAAGTGCTTTATTAGATTATAATAAAGCAAAAATTCTAGCAAAAACGACGGATAAACAATTGTATAGGAATTGTGTAAGCTCAATTAATTCGTTAACAAAATAGGAGTAATTATTAATATGAACAGTCCATTATATAAAGAAAAAGAAGAAAGAAAATTACAAGCTGTTATAAAGGATATAAGCAAAGAAATTCAAAAAAATGAAAATAATTCAGAATTGTATTTTAATAGAGCATTGCAATATTATCAACTATCACAACAATATTATGATGTATTAGAATTATTTATAGAGGGTGATAAAGAAAAATATTTTAAATATGTAAATAAGGCATATGAAGATGTTGATAAAGCATTGTCTTTTAAGCAAGAAATTGCAGACTATGCATATAGTTTCAAGCTATTTATGTTGAAAAAATTAAAAAGGTGGGATGCCCTAATAAATTATGGAAAAGAATTATATAATAGTATTGGTTGTACTGATTCTGATTTAATATTGATAGGCGAGGCTTATTTTTATTTAAAGGATTGGAATAATTGTATTGAGTATTATACAAAAATAATAGATAAAATGGGATATGAAAAAGCTAATAGTTTCAATAGGAAAATCTTTTTAGAGCGTGGTCTTGCTTATGATGAATTAGATAAAAATGAAGCAGCGTTGAATGATTATTTGCAATATCTTGATTTGAATGGAGCATCCCCATTTGATAGATATAATATATATGCTTTAATTGCAGTACAGTATGAAAAATTAGGGAACTATAAAAAAGCTATTGAATTTTACACAAAATCATTAGAAGAATATACAGAAAGCACATCTATTTATTTTCGTAGAGGAAAAATATATTTAGATATGTTCCGAGACTATTCTAATGCTGCAGAAGATTTTTATAAAGCAATAGAATGTAGTGATACAGATAATTATTTCTGTTATCACGAGTGTGGTTATTCGTACTGCCATAAGGCGGAAATTGATATTGATAATAAAAATTATCAACTCGCATTGCAAGATTATGACAGAGCTATTTGGGCATATGGCTGTGCAATGTGATCCACAACAAGAAGATAATGGGGAATCAACGGTGGATTATGCTAAATCAATGAAGAAAAGTTTATTAGAAAAAATGGAAAAAGAAGGTATAAATAAGAACTAATGGAACGAACTAAATTTAATGATCATAATTTCTCCTCAAGTATAAATGAATTATATGATTCGAGAATGAAATTCACTTATGATAAATTATCGCCAAAAGAAAATGAAAATTATATAAGTAAAATTAATAAACTTTATGATAAATTAATAATAAATACAGAAAGTGAAATATCTCTTATCGAGAGGGAACGTATAATTAAGTTAACAAAAGAAGTAGTAAAGTTTTTAGTACGACATAATGATTTTTTTCAAAAGTTCCCTGAACGATATTTTATGTATAATAATGAGGATGATAATTTATATAAATATGTAATAAATCAATGTTATGATTTTATAAAGACTTCTAATTGTTGTTGTAAATCTAAAAATTTTAATAATTCTTTTGAGTGTGAACAATTTTATTCTCGAAACTGTAGTGATTATGACTGTAACAATCTTATATATCAATATTTTTTAAATCGAGCAGATCGTCATTCCTCTGAACTTTTATATGGTTTTAATAAAATAGAACATTCTTTTAATGAATATAATATGCTTGAATTTGGATGTGGTCCAGCAATGGGGCTTGTTGCACTTGATTATTTTAATAAAAAAGATAAAAAACGTATAAATTATTTAGGAATCGATAATAATGAAAGATGGACTCCTATTTATGACATGGTTCGTAATTATTCAAAAATTGATGTATTTAATATAATTGGACTTGATATAACGAAAAATTTAAGTATCTCTTTTTCTCCAAATATAATAGTTTTAAATTATTTAATATCTTGGTTTTATAAAAACGGTACAGATGAAAATATTAATTTTTTATATAAAAATATAATAAAATTGATAAATCCTAATAAATTAACTGTAATAATTATAAACGATATTGATTGTATAGATGTAAAAGATAAATTTTATATTTTAAAGAGTATGTTAAAAGAACAAAATATTCGTTGTTCATCTACTCTGTATTCATTTACTAATAGCCCTACTATTTTAAGTAAATATTTCGATTTTTGGAAAATTCACAATGGCGATATTAATTTTATAAATAAATGTAAAAATCAACAATTAATAATAACTATCGGAGGTGAAGATGATAATTAGTGCAAGCAGAAGGACAGATATTCCGGCATTTTATTCTGATTGGTTTTTCAACAGAATAAATGAAGGTTTTTTATATGTCAGAAACCCTATGAATATATATCAGGTAAGCAAAATAAAACTGACTCCGGATGTTGTTGATTTTATCGTTTTTTGGACAAAAAATCCTACTCCGATGATAGACAGATTAGATGAGTTAAAAGATTATCCGTATTATTTCCAATTCACTGTTACTTCCTATTCACAGGATATTGAGACAAATGTCCCATCAAAAAGTAAAGTAATAATCCCTGCATTTAAAAAATTATCTGATAAAATAGGCAAGGATAAAGTTGTTTGGAGATATGATCCTATTTTATTGAATCCAAAATATACAAAAGAGTACCATTATGAAAATTTTGAGAAACTTGCCAAAATTTTGTCTGACTATACCGAAAAATGTACTATAAGTTTCTTGGATTTTTATGCAAAAACTGAAAGAAATATGCGAGGAGATTCTATTATTCCGTTTGCTAACAATGATATAGATGAGATTGCAAAGAATATCAGTGATATAGCAAAATCTTATAATTTGAAAATTGATACTTGTGCCGAGACGGTTGATTTAGATAAATACGGAATTGCTCATGCTCATTGTATTGATGCAGATTTGATAAAGAAAATATCAGGTTATAAATTCAAATTATCAAAAGATAAAAACCAGAGAAAAGAATGCGGTTGTGTCGAAAGTATAGATATAGGTGCATATAATACTTGTCAAAACGGTTGCAAATATTGCTATGCAAATTATAACCAAAGCAAAGTAAAAACAAATTCATCAAGCCATAATCCTAATTCTCCGTTTTTGTATGGAGATTTAAATTCAGAAAAGGACAAGGTGACTGAAAGGAAGATGAAATCTTTAAAAATACCAAATGAACAAAATCAGTTGAAACTTAGATTTTGATGTAGCCTATTTTTGTTTATCTATATCTGATAGACTCAATATCAGCACTTTCATTATCATCAACATTTATAACTCTATCGCTGGTTACTACTATATCAGTAACTGGTAACCATAAAGATGTTGTAATTGTGTCATAATCCATTATTCTAATAACATATTCGGGGGTAAGAATGATTTTCCCTCCTTGCACAACGCTCTCAATATATGTATCTGTTGCAAAAGCACAAGATACACTTAAAGCTATAGCTAAAAACAATCCTAATAATTTTTTCATATTTACCTCACAAAATCATTATATAAGATTTCTTAGAAAAATGATATATATTAAATGATTATTGTTGCATAATTTATTAAATATTATAGAAAATTATAAAAAGAGAGGCACATGCAATGTGCCTCTGTGATACTAAAAAAATCCAACTTGTATTATCGTACTATATATAGTGCAATAATAGTATGACACGATACAAATTACAATATTATGTTACGGATAACGGTAAGGCTCTCATATTAGATTGGCTTAAAAAGTTAGATTCTATAAATCGTAAACGTGTATTATTACGGTTTGACCGATTAAAAAACGGTTAGTGATTACAAACGAATTGATAATTTGTTGTATGAATTGAGATTTAAGTTTGGCTCGGGTTATCGGGTTTATTACACAATAAAAAATGAAACGATTGTATTGTTAATAACCGGGGGTGATAAAAAATCACAGTCAAAGGATATAGAAAAAGCTAAAGAAATTATACATGAACTGAAAGTAATATCAAATGAATAACATAAAAGATTTAGACTTATCAAAGATGATAGATGATGAATTACAGACGGATGATGACATAAAAGAATGGTTATCTCTCAGTTTGGATGAATATGTCAATGACGGTGATTTAAACACTTTCGTCAGAGCGTTGGAATATGTCGTCAGAAAAAAAGAAAATATTTCTCGTGTATCTAAAAATACAGGTATTTCAAGGAGTAATCTTTATGCAATATTTAACGGCAATGTTACCCCTCAATTTGATACAGTATTAAAAGTGTTGAAAGAACTCGGTTATAAATTGAAGATATCATAGAAATATAAACATATAAAAACGAGAGATATTTAATATCTCTCGTTTTATGTCATTTAGTATTTTATATTTCGTTGGTGCGGTGGTGACCGCACCCTACTTTACAAATTACGTTTTTTATTATGTCGGATTGGTAAATCCGACCTACTCTTAGTGCCTTAGAGCCCTAGTATCTTCTTTCCCTACTTCATAGCGACTGTAAAATCAGCCTCTACGACAGTCTTACCGTCTACGGAACCTACTGCGTGGCATTTGCCGATAGGACCTTTTGCTTTCGTGAGTTCAATCGACATATCCAATCTGTCGCCCGGTCTTACGATGTTTTTGAATCTTGCTTTTTCTACCCCTGCGAACAAAGTCAATTTGCCTTTGTGTTCAGGCAATGTCATCAAGATAGGTGCTGCACATTGAGCCATAGCCTCTATTTGCAATACACCGGGCATAATAGGGTTACCCGGGAAGTGACCTTGGAAAAATTCTTCATTCATTGTCAAATTCTTATAACCCTTTGAATATTTACCCGGAACACATTCAGTAATTCTGTCAACGAGTAAAAACGGGTATCTGTGAGGAATCATATCCATTATTTGCATAACATCAAAACTCAAAGTTCCTTCCTTTTGTTCTAAAACTTCTTCACTCATAATATTCTCCTTATTTTCTTATCATTTTTATTTTATCTTTACTAACTTATCCTTAAGCATCCTTGCTGTCTTAATATGTACAGCGTGCCCTGCCTCTTTTACAAGTATCTGACATTTCATATCCAATACCGAAACTCCCGTTTGGTAGATATCCCCTATCAAATCAAGTATTTTATGCTTAATCGGCTCTCTTTCCGAGCGCAACTCCGTTGTATAACCTTCGTCAATAAATCCGACGGTGTTTTCTATTGTTACCCCTCTGCC